>NZGT01000135.1 GCA_002691025.1 Spirochaeta sp.
ATTCTCGAGAAGCTGGGGGAAGACTCGAGCCGCGTCGAAGAAGTCGACGGCCAGCCTCTCCACATATTCGAGCGACGTTACGCCCTCTTTCCCCAACAAAGCGGTGAGCTGATGATCCGCCCCAGTATCTTCGATGGAGAAATCACGGGAGACAATCGAGGACAAAACCGCCGCAACGATCCCTTTGCCGATCCGAGGCTCGATGCCCTGATGGGCGGCTCCATGTTCAACGATTTCTTCGGAAGGTCAGGCAGTCTGTTCGATCGGGTCCTGGGCCACCGAGGCGAAAGTGTACGGGTCATCTCCGACCCGATCTCACTCACGGTACGCGAACGCCCCGAGCAGGCCCCGGGGCAACGCTGGCTTCCCGCCCAGAATCTTGAACTCTTCGAGGTCTGGGGCGAAGGTTCATCCGAGCCGCCGCGCTTCGTGGTCGGTGAACCCGTGGATCGGATCCTGGCCGTGCGCGCCCAGGGCGTCACCGCAGCCCAGCTTCCTGTGCCGGACTCTTCCGACGTGGACGGGCTCAAGCAATATGCAAAGCCCGCCTATGAGGACAGTCAGGAACTCAACGGGGGAATGGTCGCTGTACGCGCGCGACCCACGGTCCTGATCCCCACCCGCCCTGGGCTTCTGACACTGCCTCCCGTCGAAGTCCAATGGTGGGATACGGACAATGATCAGGCCCGGACCTCCGTTCTTCCGGCCCGAACCGTTCGTGTGGAAGCGGGCCAAGAAGAACAGGAACGCCTGGCGTCCCTGCCCGTACCTCCGAATACGCTGACCCCGCCCCCGGGACCGCCGGGCACGGAAAACGGAAGCCTCATGACACCCCTGGCGCCCGACAACCCGGGGCAAAGCCATGCGGCGTGGATCGGGCTCCTGATCGCCGGCGCCATCGGACTGGTGGGAATCATCGCCTATCAACGGCGAACCCTGAACAAACACGCAAGACCCTCTGCACACAGGGAGAAGAAGCCGGCCAAAAGCCGGGTTGAAAGCACTCTCAAGCGCGCGTGTTCATCCGGGGACCGCGTCCAGGCCGAAAAAGCTCTTCTCCAGATCGGGGAATGGATCTGGACGGACAGTCCTCCGCGATCCACCGGTGAAATCGCAACTCGAGCCGGCTCGCCAGAACTCAAGCTGGAGATCAGCCGACTCAATGCCAGTCGGTTCGCTGATTCATCGCAATCCGACTGGGATGGCACCGGGCTCTGGAACGCCTATCGAGCATCGGAATTGGCTCAGAGAAGGCCGTTCCGGAGCCGACAAAAAGGTGGAGCCAACCTGCTCCCGGAACTCTATCCGAGCGCATGAACCAGAGCGGGGCTGAGTCCGAACCGAAGACTCGGCACTCAGTCCCGAGCGCGTTCCCGGGCCGCCGGATCCTGGCGATAGAAGTCACGCAAGACGGCATAGAGTTCGGCCTCATGCCGCTCCATGTCGCGTGGCTTGTCGAAAAAATACTCTGTTGCCACCGCGAAGAACTCCGCTTCGTTGGTGGCCCCGTATTTATCGAGATAGGTACGCTGACCCCGCTCGGCCTTCTTTCGAAGCTCTGAGAACTCAGCCTGACACACCTCGATCCAACGGTTCATCGCCGCTCGACCGCCCACCACCGGAGTTCCGTCCGCCACTCCATCGAGCATATCCAGTTTGTGAGCGAACTCGTGATAGACCACATTGTGGCCCTCTTCAGGATGACGGGCGTTCCTCTTCACGCTGTCCCAGACCAGGATTACGGGGCCATGGAGCTGGGCCTCACCCAGAATGGGAATTCCTGAAACCATGGGCTGTTGGGGAATCTCGAAAGTTCCCGCTCTACGCTCCGGCGTCACGATGGCTGATGGATAGACCAGAACCGACTGGACATTGCTGTAGAACTCGTGGGGCAGACCCAGGACCAGAAGGCCCGCCTGACCGGCGATGGTGACACGCACTTCATCATCGAGTTCCAACCCTCCACAGCCTTCCCAGTTCTTCTCGTTCAAGAAGATGCGAATGAAGTCATGAAGTCGGCCCTTCTCATCGTCGCTGAGTTGTCCGTAGTGGACGACATTGTGCTCGAGAATCTCCTGCCAGGCCTGTGAGAATTCCTCCTCCAGCCATTTTCTCCGCCTTCTCTCTTTGAGCCATCCCATTTGCAATCTCCGCCTTCATGCTGTTCAACCAGCCCAAGCCAACCCCGGGAACGGAATATCGGCAACCACCGTGAATGTCGCAGAAACCCGCGAGCTATGCCTGCCGGCGGGACTTCTTTCTCCGGGTCCGGGTCCAGCCGGATCCGCCGCCCTTGAACTGCTATGTATATGTACAGGGTACTCGCCTCGGGTTGGTTTCATGAGCGAGGCCGTGACCAAAGCCAGAGCGAGCGGACAACAAGAAAGCACCAGAGGCAAGAGGGTATGTTTTGAAGGTCCTGATCATCGAAGACGACCCTGTATCCGCGGACTATCTCGGGAAAGCACTCGGTGAGAGTGGGCACAAAGTAGACAGCCTGGGTGACGGAGCCAGGGGCCTTGATCGGGCACGCAACGAGGACTACGACATCCTGATCGTCGATCGCATGCTGCCCTCCATGGACGGTCTCACCATCATCGAAACGTTGCGTCGCGAAAATCGCGACACGCCGGTCCTGATCGTCAGCGCCCTGGGTGAAGTGGATGACCGGGTGCGCGGACTGAGAGCCGGCGGAGATGACTACCTCGTCAAGCCCTTTGCCTTTGCCGAACTCCTCGCCCGACTCGAAGCCCTCTGCCGCCGACCCAAAGGCGGCTCCTCCAGCACGAAACTCACCATCGCAGATCTGGAACTGGACCAGCTATCCAGAACGGTTCGTCGATCCGGCACCAAGATTGAACTCAAGCCACGTGAATTCCAGATTCTCGAATACCTCATGCGTCACGCAGGCCATGTCGTAACCCGAACCATGCTGCTTGAAGCGGTCTGGGACTACCACTTCGACCCGGAAACCAACGTGATCGATGTCCATATCTCCCGCCTCAGGCAGAAGATCGACAAAGGGTTCGACCTCCCCCTTCTACACACCGTACGTGGCGCAGGGTACGTGCTCCGTGAAAACGACTGAGAACTCCCACCGCATCCGCAACCGACTCTGGCTTGCGAGCCTCGCACTCGGTCTCGCTGTAGCCGCCACTGTCCTGGGCGGAGTCGTGTACTGGACGACCGACCGGGCCGAAGATCAGCTCGACGAAGAACTCCAGGCTGAGATCGTTGAACTCGTGCGAGGACCGCTCAGGGAAAGTCCCGAGGCTCTCGCCATGGAAGTTCGTCGGCGCATCCTCGCAACGGATTCTCTCGGACGTGTCTACCTGCTCTCCGAGTCCCAACAGACCATCGTCGAGGGCACCTGGAACGACTGGCCTGAAGAGATACTGGAAGGAAGTGAATTCCAGACCTTCCAGGTCGATGACGCTCCACCCCTGGGAGTCGGAATCAGTCGTCATGTCCGGATTGCCATACGAAGCCTTCCCGGTGGTGGCCAACTCGCGGTGGGCCACGATGTCACCGAGCACGAAAGGTTGAAAGGTGGGATCCAGATCGGCGCTGCGGGCGGAGCGGTGCTCGCCCTGGTCCTCGCCATGATGGGGGGGATCCTGGCCAGCCGGAAACTCGTGGATCGGATCACGGAAATGCGAACGGTGGTCGTGGATATCATCGGCGGACAGCGGGATTTCCGCGTCCCCCTGAGCCACCCCCCCGACGAGTTCGATCAACTCGCGGAACAGTTCAACCGACTTCTCGATGAGAACCAATCCCTGATCCAGCGCATGCGGGATGTCACCGACGAAGTCGCTCACGACCTTCGCACCCCTCTCGCGCGCATGCGCGCCAAGATCGAAACGGGCATGAATGCGGGAGGCAGCCCCGAAGAGCAAGTCGAGCTCCTCCATGGACTGCGCGAAGAGCTGGACGACATCCTCGACACCTTCAACGCTTTGTTGCATATCGCCCAGATCGAGACCGGACGAGCTCACGACGAAATGGTCGAAGTCGAACTGACTTCACTCGTCGAGGATGCCTGCGAACTCTACGAACCGGTGGCCGAAGAAGCGGGATTGACTCTCCGCATCCGGGCCGAAGAGGGAATCCGGGTAAAGGGAAATCGCCACCTTCTCGCCCAGGCACTCACCAACCTCCTGGAGAATGCTCTGAAGTATGCTGGCCGAGGAACCGTGAGCGTCGCCCTCAGCCAGGAATCCGAAACCGGTCAGGTTACCTTGACGGTGGCCGATCAAGGACCCGGCATTCCAGCGGAAGACCGAAGCCTCGTCCTTCAGCGATTCGCCCGACTGGAAAGTGCGCGAAATCGACCCGGTGCAGGGTTGGGGCTTTCGTTTGTCGCAGCCGTCGCCAAGCTCCATGAAGCCGAACTCGAATTGGAGGAAGCCAACCCAGGCCTCCGAGTCCGGTTCCGGATGAACCCGACCTGACCACGAGTACCCATGGAAGAGGCCAANGGGCCATCCCTTCGCAGGTCCTGAAAGCACCCAACGCCTTGATCAGGATTGAACCGGCTGCACCGGGCTTCACAAAAAAAAAGGCCCCGGAAGTCGGGGGAGACTTCCGGGGCCGATCGCTCGAACTCTTTACGGGGGGCTGTGGCGACCCATGTCGTCGGGGAATGACTTGGGAGGGTCGCAGTTCGAGCGATCAACTTGCACTGATCAGTTCCATTTCAAATACCACTGTCGATCCGGGCTCAACGAAATCACCTGCTCCCGCATCGCCGTACGCCAACTCCGGAGGGAGGACGACCTGCCACTTGGATCCCACNGGCATCCGGGTCAGGGCCTCCGTCCAGCCCGGGATCACCTGATCGATCTGGATCGTGACAGGCTCATTCCGNGCGTAGGAGTTATCGATTTCCCGTCCGTCTACCAGTGTTCCGCGGTAGTGGATCGTCACGGTGGAGTTGCTGGCGGGCTTATCCCCTTCCCCATTCTGGAGAACCTTGTACTGGAGGCCACTGGCCAGGGTCTCGACCTTCGGGTCCTCTGCAAAATTACTCCGGAAGGCGTCGCCCGCGTTGCGGTTCGACTCGATCATGGAAGCCAGGGCCACTTGCGCCTCCTGGGCNCTTCTTTCATCGAAGCGGGTCAATGAAGCGGTGATCTGATCGTCGGTCAATGCGAAGTCATTCTTCTGGACCGCATCGGTCACACCCTTGATGAAGGATTCATGATCCACGTCACCCAGTCCCGCAACGGCCTGGGAAGCCACCACCACGCCCAGGCTATAGGCCTCTTTTTGCGAGTCGGTTTCAAGCTTGGAATCACCGGCCAGCGCACTGAATCCACTGACCAGAAAGACGAGAAAACCGGTTGAAGCCACGACCATCGACATTGAAGAAGCTCTTACCATTTTTCGCTCTCCTCGAATCTGGATCATTGCTTTTTCCCTGACCCGACTCGCTCTTCTCACTCCCGACTATTCGGCAGCGACAAGATGGAGGATAGAGACCGAAGCTATCCACAGAATGGACAGAAGATGAAATTTCGTTCATCCGCTGCAGCAGGACGCATACAAAGCCCCTGGAGATATGCCCCAGGGCGTCCATCATCATCCAGGCACGGAGATCCAGNNAAAGCGAAGCCTCTGGATCTCGAGCGAGGCCTNGAGGCCCCGGGACGGGCCGCCTCAGTTGGAGGAAGAGAGGAGCGACGCGAGTTGCTGGGACAGATCCTTCTTCCGGTAGGGCTTTTGGATGAAGCCGTCGAACTCCACCGAACGAGCGCCCTCGAGATTCACCATCTGCTCGGGATAGCCGCTCGAGAGCAGAATAGGAAGATCCTGCTTCTTTCCCCGAAGGCAGCGCCAGGTCGCTTCACCGTCCATNCCCGGCATGTTCATATCCAGAATCACCAGATCAATCTCATCCGAGTGATGATCATACAGCTCGACGGCCTCGAAACCGTCGCACGCTTCCAGGATTTCAAAATCCATGGTCGAAAGCATCTTCTTCAACATCAGACGAACACTGCTTTCGTCATCCACGATGAGAGCGGTCCTGTTGAGTTCTACGGAAGGCACGAATAGATTTTCCGCCTTCTTTTCTTTTTCCTTCCGGGTCGTCACTGAGGGGAAGAAGACCGTAAATGACGTCCCCTCCTCCGCCGTGGACTCGACAGAAAGAGAGCCTTCGTGACTCTGGATGATCCCCAGCGTCGCGGCCAAACCAAGACCTCGCCCCGAAACCTTTGTGGTGAAGAAAGGGTCGAAAATCCGGTTGAGGGTTTCCTGGTCCATGCCCTCCCCATTGTCCACGACGCGGAAAAAGACAGAACTCGTTGGAACGGATCCGTAACTCAGGGAAGCGCTTGAGAAACCCAATGCCTCTGGACGCCCCTCTCCGGTCTCGATGGAGATGCGACCGTCGGGTGCGCTCCCGATCGAGTCCGCTGCATTGGTCACGAGATTCATCGCAATCTGCCTGAGTTGACCCACTCCACCCTCGAGCATCGGAATATNCTCGTCAATCGAATACTCGACAACGACATTCTTTGGAATCGAAACAGAAAGCAGATCTCCCGACTCCTGGATCAGATCCGAAAGGTCGATCAACTCCTTCACAAAAGCCGCTTTGCCTGTATAGGCCAACATCTGGGCCGTGAGGTCCGCAGCTCGCTGAGCGGATGCTTCTACATCTTCCAGATACTCAAGCATTGGAGAATCTGCTGGAGCGGCCTCACGCGCGAGTTCGGCATTCCCCAGCATGGCTGCGAGCAGGTTNTTGAAGTCGTGCGCGATCCCTCCAGCCAGGACACCCAGACCCTTCAGCTTCTGGGAATGGATCATCGCCTGAGCATCCTGACGCTGTTGGGTCACATCGCTCGTCCGCCACACACGGCCCGAGAAGCTCTGAGCCGGTTTGATCGGGAAGGTACAGACCTCCACGATTCGACCATCCACCAACTGTACATCCGAGGTCAGACTCATGGTGGAGTCGAATTNCTCGCCCTTGCCGACCCATACGGGAGCAAACGTATCCCCGGAATTCCCCCAGACCCTGGACTCCACTTCGAAAACCAGCTTTTCCTGGCCCCAGGACTGGAGGTCGGCAATCGGAATATCCCAAAGCCGGGAAAACGCTTCGTTGGCATATCGAATACGTCCCATGGAATCCTGGACCACCAGTCCCTCGCCGGTCGCCTGGTCGATGGCCTCCAGGAGGATCGCATTGTCCTCCATCGCAATATTCGCTTCGTGAAGCTCGGTTTGATCCCGCAGNCGGATGCAAAAGCCGATCGAACGCCCTCGGCGCCAGCGAAAGCGCGTGACATCGATCTGGATCCACTGGTCACGACCGGCCGCATTGACCAGGTGATGCGCTCCCCCGATGATCGGTCGCTCGGTCTCCAGACAAGTCTCCAGTACGTCATCAAGGCTGAAGCTGGGAATCCGTTTTGCGAAGACCTCNTGGACGGAAGCGCCCCTGGCCAGGGTCTGGGNTCCCATGATCCGCGATGCNCGATCATTCGCGTAGAGAAGGCGACAATCCGAGCGGATGAATAGAGTGGCGTCGGTGTCCTCGGAGACGATATCCGGAACAGAAAGGCGTTCGAGGGCAAAGAGATCAAGTCGACTCACCGCAAAAAGGAAGAGGCTGCAACTGACCGCCATACCCAGAGCGGTGGGATCATAGGGAAGTGGAATTGGCGTACTCACGAAGATGAGATTCGCCACGAGGGGCGCCACGATCGCAGCCGCCATGTATCGGCATTGCAAGCGAATGGCACGGTCTCGAGCAGTAAAAGAAAAGGTGACGTGAACCGCAAGCGCGCCCATCGCAACGATATAGTTGGTCGAAGCCGCCAGATACCAGAGCGGCCCGTAGGTACTCCTCGAGCCCGGATTCGTTTCAATGAAGAATCCGTGATACGGATTGGTGATCACCATGACGACGAAGGCCAGATTGAAACCGATCAGGACCCGGGTCGTGATCAAGGGAAAGCGCTTGAGTCGAGACCATCGCTCCGGCTCGTAGATCTCCGCATAGCGACGCGTAAACTCCCACCATGCCGTCGATATCGAAAAAAGACCCACGTAGAGGACGGTCATCCCGACATAGAGACCCGCCGGCCAGTCATGCCAGATTTCCGACATCAGATCGCCAACGGCAAAGACCAGCGCCGAACAGACCACCATGGGGAGGCTCGGCCAAAGCGAACCGGGCGGGAGGCGGTAGAACACACGAGCCGTGAGCGCGAGCAGAAGGGTGATGCTCAGGGCTGTTGTAAACTGCCATGCCGGCATGAACGTAGAATCTCCATNGGGGATCGATTGNGATCGCTTCTGGAAGAAGCAATTTTCGTTCCGACGTAGCTCGCCTTTCAGCGACTCCAGAGGCACCTCCGCTCCATGAGAGCGAGACTAGAGCATGCCGTGACGCTCAAATCGGCTCATATGGAGCGATTTCCAGACTCAGCGGTGCATTTGAGCAAATCAACCAGGAACGGTGCCAATCTACCACATTTTNNTTCCCGGAATGNGCGGGNCAATCCGGGGATCGATGAAACGCNAGGGCTGCGCTCTGNGCGCACCTTCTTCAGTCCAGAGGGTATCGAACGAGTCGACTTCGCCCGAGGCGCTTGGCTTCGTAGAGAGCCCGATCGGCTCTCTCCAACAAGTCCTTGGCGCCGAGNCGCTTGCCCCACTCGGGTTGCGAAACCAGCCCCGCACTGCACGTCACGCCCACCTGACCATCGGGGACCGGCAAGCGAATGGCCCGNACCGACGTCAGCATACGGCTGACCACCGTCTTGGCATCTTCTGGATCTCCGCCTGCGATCACGACNACGAATTCATCTCCTCCATAACGAAAGAGACGATCATACGGNCGACTCATTCGCACCAGAGCACGAACNGCGGAACATATGATTTCATCGCCCATCTGATGACCGTAGCGGTCATTGATACCCTTGAAATGATCCAGGTCGAGAATGGCGAGGCTGAAGGGAAAGCCCTCTTCGAAGTGCTCGGACACTCTCTCCTCCAGACACTCATCCAAGGCAAATCGATTCTCCAGCCCTGTCAGTCCATCGAGCCTTGCTTTCTCCCTTGCATCGTCGAGCGTGTTTTTTGCGCTCAGACGGGCTTCGACTCGAGCCACCAATTCAGTCCGGCAGATGGGCTTGCGAATATAATCCACCGCCCCCGCCTCAAAGGCCTTCACGAGTTGATCGGGTTCATCGCATCCGGTCAGGAAGACCACGGGAATATCACGCGTGGCTGAATCAGCCTGTAATTTCTGACACAGCGTCACCCCGTCTTCATCCGGCATGCAGATATCCAACAAGATGAGATCTGGCTTCTCCTCGGCGGCCAGCACACGGCCCGAGCAAGCATCCGACGCGACGATCACCGAACCCACTCGATCTTCCAGATGAAACCGGACGAGATCATGGATTTGTTGGTCGTCATCAATCAAGAGGACCTTCGCTGCGGGGTCCTGCAAAGTCATCAATTTCTCCTACACGAATACCCACATACCCTTTCGTCCACTCGGGCGTTTGACTCGAGGGCTTCCATCACATCGGAGGCCTCTATTTCGTCGAAAACCCTTACNNCCCCCNGGGGNACTGGTCATCTCNGGGNTNCGANCGAAACAATCTGGATTCAAGAATGAAAGGCCTGGGTATCCGACTCCTGGCTGACTCGATCGAGTTCTTGCGTCAGTTCCATCAGCTTCGGCAACCAGACTTCCCGGCTCACCTGCTCCCTCAGTCCATCCTGACATTCCCGAGCGAGTTCACTGATCCGAGGAAAGCCGTAGCTCCCTGCTGAACCTTTGAGCTGATGAACCAGGGTCAAGAGGTCTTCATCATGCCCTCCAACCCGAGCCGTCTCGATGGCTTTGATGCGCTCCGGTAGACCGGCCAGGAACTTCAAGAGGATCGGCCGGAACCGCTTGTCATTCATCATCTGTGAAATNCGAGGGCTTTCCGTTTCCGNCTCCACGGCTGGCGGCTCGAAAGAGCGGGTCCGAGGAGAAAGCCAATGTTCAACCTTCCTGATCAGCTGAGCGGGGACCAGGGGCTTCGTAATGAAGTCATTGCACCCNGATTCCATCGCCCGCTTCAGNTCCCGTGAAAGTGCATAGGCGGTCACTGCGATGATGGGACACTGAAAGCCGAGCTTCCTCAATTNTCCGGTGGCCTCGTAACCGTCCATGACGGGCATCTGGACATCCATCANGATCAGGTCGTATTGATGACTCNCACGGGTAGCCCGGTCGAGGGCTTCCTGACCGTTTTCCGCAATATCCACCCGGGCTCCGGCTTCCTCCAGCAGGAATTGAATGATCCTCTGATTGTCGCGACCGTCATCGACGACCAGGAGATGACGACCCTCAAAGAGTTTTTCATCCACCTCCATGCGATCATCGAAGGACAGGAGTTCCGCGTCACGATTGAGTTCAGAGGGTTCCACCAGGTCCAANTTCTCCCAGGGGCCCAGATCCAGCCGGAGAAAGAACGTGCTGCCCTTGCCTTCTCTTGACTGNACCGAAAGCTCGCCCCCCAGCAACTGAGCCATNCGAATCGAGATATCAAGACCTAGACCCGTTCCNTCACGATGATCATCGGAAACCTGGGTAAACGGAGAAAACACAGCACTGAGATTTTCCTCTGGAATTCCAATGCCCGTATCCTGGACCGAGATTTCCAGTACACCCGAAGCGTCTTCGGACCGACGCACCCTCATTTTGATCGTAACCCCNCCGTGATCNGTGAATTTGATGGCGTTGCTGACAAGGTTGACCAGGATCTGTCGCAATCGGACTTCATCCGTTTCCACTTGGCGTGGTAATTTGCCAGCCAATTGGAAGGAAAGGCTCAGCATCTTTTCCTTGGCTTGAGGAAGCATCAGTTGCACGACCTGTCTCACCACCAATACAGGCGACTGGGCACGCTTCGAAACACCCATCTTCCCGGCTTCGATTTTCGAGAGGTCCAGGATGTCATTCACCATGGCCAGAAGATGGTTCGAGCCTCGACGCAGACCTCGAGCCCAGGCCTCTCTTTCCGAAAGATCCCTCTGAGGACGGGCGAGTAGTTCGGAATAACCCACAATGGCCGTCAGGGGTGTGCGTATTTCGTGACTCATATTGGCCAGGAATTCGCCCTTCGCTCGACTGGCTTCTTCAGCGCGTCTTCGTGCCTGATCCAGATCCTGCGCCTGGGCCTTGAACATGGCACTCTGCTTGCTCAAGCGACGAGCCTGGTCACCGTATTGCCGAAAGGTTGAAACCACTTCAAGCAGGAGGCCATAGAGCGGAATCAGGAATGCCAGAGTCGTCAGGACCCGCGCGCTATTGAAAAAGGAATCCATGACCTGACTGGATGCCATGAGGTAGAAATCGGCGGCCAGAAGCGGAATGACAGACAGGAACAGACAAGCCGACAGTGCATCGGGCCTGCGGCGGAGAAAGATACTGCCGAAGAAGAAGGCCAGCAGCAGGTGAAGACCCGCGGTGGCCAGAGTCGCCGGCAGGAAGCTTGACGCACCACCTGGATCGGCACTCGGGTACTCCATGCTGGAGAGATCAAAGGAGATCGAGGCCACCAGGAAAAGGGAAAGGACCGCCACGGACAGAATGCCCGTGGTCCCGATCATGACGTGACGGTGTGCCGCAGGCCAGAGGGCAAACAGCCCGCCCACCGCAAGCAGGAGAGCGGTCGATAGCCTGACATAGATCCACGTTGCCGAGGCCTGCATGTCCGCTGAAGCCCACGAAGAGCCTCCATCGGCCAGCCAAACGAAATTCGGAGACACCTGCAGCAGACCTGCCGCGAGAAAACCCGCTCCAATCACCGGAAAGAGAGGATCGCGTCCAACTCGATAGCGGGCTGAAGCCAGCGCAAAAAACCCGATACCCGAGAAAGAGGTGATCCACCCCAGCATCGACTGCAGATGCGTCACCAGGATCGTTTTACTGAGAGCCACCTGGAGTGCGTGGGAATCCACGGCTTCATTGGGTGACCAATCCACCATGGATGAGGAAAGGTCCACGCCCAGAGGCAGGATCAGGGCCGGAATGGCACAAACCAACGCCAGGAATGTGGCCCCCAGAGCAAGACGGCCCAGAGACCCGGCAATCAAAGAGCGAGCTGCAAGCGAACCGGTTTCTCCACCCGGCGATCGCGAGATGTAGAAGTCGTCCTCTGAATGATGGGCCCACAAAGTGATCGAATATCCTTCCTGATTTCCCTTTACATCGGTTCAACTCCCCCTTTGAGTTGAGGTGGATCCACCGTCTCCAGGGTCTTCTTCGCGCACGAAAAAGACCGGAATCAAACGCCGAGAGGCCCTGCAAAGCCATTACAAGAACGTTTCACTGAGGCATTTCCACACCAATGGAAGAAGGTCTTCCTACGAATGAAAACACTCTTCCATCAGGCGGGAGTCACGAACCTCCACTGAAACGATCAGGCCAGGAAGAGTTTCCACATCATGGGAACTTTCCAGGAAGAGCAGACTGGCCCCTGGCCACGGGAGACCCATGCTGTGTGGCTTGCCGTCACGCAAAGGACGTTCTGCGACGACCCCCCTGGAACGGAATCCGAAATCATGCAGCCCACTCCATAATTGCTTGAATTAACACCGCTATCAACCGATCCAGGAAGTCGCCATCGAGACTTGCGAAGAGACCCCCTGGGCTAGTGTCCCAGATTCGACGGCCTCATCTTGAGCCGCCGAAGAATTCCCTCTTCGCAAACAAGACAGCTTGGAAAGTGCCCGAGAACGTGACCGAAGCCGACCCTTCAAAGGGAAAGAATCTGCCGGCCATGAAGCGGTATGACATCGCTTCCGGCGCGCTATGGAACATGGGTGGATTCGGAGCGGGCCAACTCCTTCGCCTGGCTTCCAATGTTGTTCTCACTCGACTGCTCCTGCAGGAGGCCTTCGGCATCATGGCCTTGACCATGGTGGTGATCTCAAGCGTCGCAACACTGAGCGACTTTGGAATCCGGGCCAGCGTCGTACAGAACCCCGATGCGGAAGACCGGAAGTTCCTCGACACAGCCTGGACACTCAACATCATCCGAGGAGTCGCACTCTTCTTCGGAGTCTGCCTGGTCGCAATTCCATTTTCCCGATTCTACGAGACTCCCGAAATTCTCTATCTCGTCCCCATGGTTGGCGTACGCATCTTGATCGATTCGGCCACCACCACGAAACTCATCGTCTACCGACGTCAAGTCAAGATCAAACAGCTGGCGATGATCGAACTGATCGGCCAGGTGGCGGGACTCATCGTCATGATTCCCCTTGCATGGCATTTCCAATCCGTATGGACTCTCGTCATTGCAGGACTCGTACAAAGCAGCTTCAGGACCATCGTCAGCTATGTCGTACCCGGAAAAAACAATCGGCTGTGCTGGGACAAGGCTTCGGTCCGCAAGATCTATCATTTTGGACGTTGGATCCTTTTGAGCACAGCACTCAGTTTTGCCGATGCCTCCGTGGACAAACTCGTCTTCGGCAAACTCGTCACACTCGCCATGCTCGGCGTCTACAATATCGGAGCGATGATGGCTGGCCTCGCCGGCCGAATCGTCGGGCGTCTTACCACAGCGCTGTTCTTCCCTGTGCTCAGCCGGGTCAATGAAGAGAACGGCCAGATCGCTCCCGAATACAATCGCATCCGCATACCCGTCGTCATCATCTCCGGGTGGACCTCCGCCATCCTGATCGGGAGCGGCCAGTCCCTGATGCATAGCCTCTATGACGAGAGCTATGCAGCCTCGGGTTGGATCGTACAGCTACTGGCCGCAGGACTCTGGTTTCGATGCCTCACCCAGATGAACCATGTGGCCCTGCTGGCCATGGGCGACTCACGGTGGGGCGCCGTTCTCAACGCAGCCAAGATGGTGGGATTGGCCATCTTCATTCCCATCGGATGGTTTCTGTGGGAATTCCCGGGTGCCGTCGCCGCGATCTCCTGTGCGGAAACCTTTCGCTATGCAAGCAGCATTGTCGGCATCCGCAGACACAACGTTCGCGTCTTTCGGACCGACCTGCGCTTCAGCGCACAAGTGACCGGAACCGCAGCCCTCGGGCTCTTCCTCTCGGGCTGGTTGCAGAGCCAGGCATGGCCGAACCCCATCGTCTTCATCGTCACAAGCGGTGTGGTGACCCTGACCTGGCTACCCCAACTCATCCCCGCAGGCCTTCAATTCTACCGAAGGCACCAAAGCGAACGGGGCGTATCGGATTCCGCCTAGAGCCCTTGGCGGGCCCTGCAGACCGCCCGCGCAGGCGCAGAAAACGCGCCAAACAGACCGGAGAAGGCCCTCCCCCTCGCAGTCGACGAAGTCGTTTCCGAGATGGTTCAAAACGCACCCCGTTTCTCCTATTGTGTGGAGTGGTGACCGTCCGACTTCCCGACACGAATCAAGGAGCAATTCATGACAGCCATTCTGGTAGACCGTTCCGAAAGCGGAATTGTATCCGTCACACTGAACCAGCCCGAGAGGAAGAACGCCATCAACCTCTCGATGTTTGAAGAACTCCTGGCCATCTTTGAAGAAGTCACGAACCGGGAAGAAGATCGCGTTCTCGTCCTGACGGGTGCAGGAGGCAATTTCAGTGCGGGGGCCGACCTCACCCCCAATGAAGGCACCGAAAAACACATGCTCTCTTCCATGCGCTTCTATGGCAGAGTGGGCCTGGCGCTCCACAATCTGCCGAAGCCGACGTTGGCCAAAGTCCGCGGCGTGGCCGCCGGAGCCGGCTTGAACCTGGGGCTCGGTTGCGACCTGATCCTGGCTTCCGAGGAAGCGCGCTTCTCCGAAATCTTCGCTCGTCGGGGGCTCTCACTGGATGTAGGAGGCTCCTGGCTACTCCCTCGACTCATCGGCCTTCACAAAGCCAAGGAACTCGCGCTTCTCGCCGATGTGATCCCCGCTCATGAAGCCGAAAAAATGGGACTGATCAATCGGGTCGTGCCCGACGATGAACTCGACGCTCTCGCTGACGACTGGGCAGAACGGCTTGCCGCCGGCCCGCCCCTCGCCCTCTCGCAAAGCAAGCGGATGTTGAACAACGCCTTCAGCTATGGCCTGTCCGAAGCCATGGAGGTCGAAGCCGCCGCTCAAAGCATCAACATTTCGAGCGAAGACTGCCGCGAAGGCATGGTCGCATTCTTCAAGAAGAGACCCCCCGTATTCAAGGGCCGCTAGTTCACGGCTCCGGTGAATACCAGATGGGCGACGTCCACGCCCTCTCCTGCACGGTCTTCGGCACGGACTCCATACAGCAGGCTTCGTAACCCAGCGTCACGGTGGATTCGTCTTCACATCGCACTCCCGCTTCGACACAGAGTTGTTGGCTCCAGCGACAGGTCGGGTTCTCCAGGACCCTCACGTAGTAGAAGGCTCCTTCATCGGCATCGAATTCAGGATCCTGCCAGACGGCACACAGAGAAGCCGAATCTTCGCCTTGCGTTTTACACGTAGCCGTATCCACAGAAGAGCCATTGTCGCCTCCGGCGACCTCGAAGACCTTCTCATGGGCCTCTCCCTTCTTGACCCAACCCTTGACGATCTGGATTCGCTCGAGCGGGGTACCGGGGTGCCCAGAAGAACCGGGATCCTTCAAAGCCGAGACCGCAAAGAGCGGCGCCGTGGCTCCATCGGGACGCGGCGGAAGATCGCCACCCATGGGCACACCTCCCGAATAGCCCGCGGAGGCGAAGTCCTTGGATGCGCACAGGCTTTCCGGGTAGTCCCAGCCGCCAAAGAAACGGACCACTGGCCTCGTGCCACTGGTCCCGTACGCCTCGCGTCTCTGCATCGCTGAGAAAAGCGCATCTCGAGTATTCTCCTCAGCCCACAGAACCGCCAAACCACCCGGGTTGAATTCAATGTTGTCGGGGATCCCTGCACGATTCCGATCGCCGGCTCCCCCATGCCCCTTGGCCTCATCTTCCATGGTCAGGCCAGGCGTACCGAGATGTGTATCCGTACTGGCCACGATCCCATATTTAAGCGGGTTCTCTCCCAGTTGTTCTTCGAGAACAAGGCCCTTCTTGAGCGCTTCCCGGACCATGGCCCGACGATCCGGTGCCAGGCTGGTCCCCTGGAGATCCACGATATTGCCCGCTGCGATGCGACCCACACCGGCAAAACTGTTGTAGGGCAACTTCTCGAAACCACACGCTTCATCCGTGGTATCCCCGCCCAACAGGCACTCTGAATCACCTTTGTGCTGCATGATCTCCACGAGCGGTTCCCAACGCCTGCGCAAGGCGGCTTCTTCTGCCGTAACGGGCATGCTTGCGTCACCCACGGTGCGTAGTTTCGCCGACTCAAACATGATCCCGGGTCCGGAGAGATTCGAATTGTGCGGGATCGTGAGGACATCACACCCCGGCACACCCTCCACACACCTTCGTTGCAGGTCCATCCACAGGTCGTAGGCTGAAGGCACCTCCACCCAGCTGGGCGCATAGACCGGGACATGCTCATTTCGGAAGATCACATTGCGATGGAGGTTGATACCGGCCCCGATCGAACCCGTCCACTCGTAACCGACAAAGCTCGTAAATGAACACTCGGCCGTTCGGTCGTAGGCCTGCTCCGCCGCCACCTGGATATCACGCCAGACAAGGGCCGCCTGTTCAAGACATCGAAGATCGTTTTCTCCGCAGAAATTGAAACGATCCCGCTGGATGATCAATCGAGTCGCCAGGGGGCCGAACATCATCGGAGGCGCCAGGCGATAGATCCAGCAGAAGTCCGATCCGTAGCCCTCGATCTGCTCATCGGTGCAGATCCGGATCTCTCCAAGCATTTCCGCATGGTCGGTCACGGCGGTGAAGTCCAGGGGTCGCCGCAGCCGCGCAGTACGCAACGCCTTCCCATCCGATCCGTACGGTTGAATGCCCACCTCCTCGCCCCGAGCAAAGCGGTAGGCGTCCTCCGGCGTGTTGCGCGTATCCTGACTGTTGGCATCGAATGAGTACGCGGTGTGAACATGCGTATCGCCAAAAAAAGGACGCCGAAGCGGCTCGTAGTCCTTGCAGACCTCGCGGTCCTCAGTGACCTCATAAGGCCGTATGGCCTCGCCCTCTGCGAATCCTTCAAAAGGCAGAAACAACGCGACCAGGGAAAGAACACCAAGGACATAGGCCATCAAGTGACTCCTTCTATCAAATTTTGAATATGGGCCGCACGCTCATCTCGCTCTCTGGCTACACATGCAATCTCATCATCTGATCAAGACTTCATGACAATCCACTCAATCCTTCATCGTGGCCCGCAGCGCAGAAACCACCTGGGGATACATCTCACCCTTGAGTCGGGACATGATGGGAGCGGCCTTGGAAGCCAGGCTTCCAGCCAATTCCACGGCTCGCGAAACGACGTCTTCTTCGGCTTCGATTTCATCGACAATGCCTCGTTCCAAGGCAAGATCAGCCGGATAACGTGTTCCGGTGGCAATCACCTCGTGAGCCGTCTGGATTGGCAACCGGGCCTGGATCAGGGCCGTCATACCCGGGTGAAGAGGCATCCCCAGATCGATTTCAGGCATGCAGAAATAACCCCGGTCCTTGCGCATGATGCGATAGTCGTGCACCAGGGCAATCTGGGCTCCGGCCCCAAAGGCATGACCGTTCATCGCCGCCACAGTAATGGCCGGAAACACGAGAACCCGCTCCATGATGGCCAGAACGCTCTCGACATACGCCCCCGGCTCGACATCGTCTGAACCCATGTGATCGAGGTCGAGTCCATTGGAATAGAACTTACCCGACCCGGTGGTCACCAGGGCCTTGGGACCCTCCATGGCCTCGGCTTCATCAAGACATTCGTGCCACAGGCGAATTGCATCCGGGCCAAAGCGGTTCTCGCCCGCATCCATCCGCAGAATCAATACTTCACCCTGCTTCTCCAACTCAATCATCTCTCGTTACTCCTGTTCCGGTTGTTTTCCAGCCATGACTTCCGAACCCAACACCGGCTCGATGAAGGGAGCGAAATCGGGCCCCGATCTCAGATGGTGTCCTCCATCCACATTGATGCAGGTTCCTGTGATCCAACGTGAATCTGAGCCCACCAGGAAACGCGCCAACTGACCCACATCTTCAGGCTGACCGACATCGCCCATGGGCGTATTATCGATATAGCTGGCATAGGTCGCACTCTCCCGGGGAACACCTTCCATGATCTCGGTCGCGATGAAACCGGGGCGAATCGCATTGAAGCGAATACCCGACACACCAAATTCATTTGCACAGTTCCGCATCATCTCCTCGATACCGGCCTTGCCCACACAATATGCACCGAAGTAAGGGTGCGTGACGTGACCCGCAATGGACGACATCCCGACAAAGGAGCCGCCCCCGGATGCCACCATATGGGGAACCGTATGTTTGACGCACAGCATGGTCCCCAGGACATTGAGCTGAAGAACGCGAAGGAACTCATCCGTGTCCAGCATGTGATAGGGGCCCATTCCCCCGCCACCCCCTGCGTTGGCAACACAGCCATCCAGGTTTCCGGTCGGCTCCAGGGCGCGCCCCACGACCTCAGCGACGCTGTCTTCCTGGGTCACATCCGCTACGGCCGTCTGCACCGAACCCCCGCAACCGGCGGCCACTGAAATCTTCTCAGCCGCAGCATCCAGGACCTCAGACCGACGCCCACAGATCGTGACCGCCGCACCGTCTGCCGCCAACGCCGAGGCACAGGCCGCTCCGATTCCAGTACCGCCCCCGGTCACCAGGAATGCCTTGCCTTCCAAACCACCCGCCGGTCTCGTCATCTTGAACTCCTCTTTCTTGATTAATCCGGGTCGAGGTCGCCTGGCCTCGCCTTGATGGACCAGCCGGGATAGGTGAATCCAGCCCCACGACCCGAGCCGAAAAGCTTAGCAGCGTCTAGACGAACGGAGATCGGAATCGAGAGCGCCTACCCGAAACCTACGAACCCGATTGGGTCAAATAATCAAAGAAATCAGCCGCTCGCCCGGCGAGTTCCGGGCCATCCCGATCGACCGGAACCACATGACCCGAGCGCTCGAGATAGAGCAGTTCCTTGTCTTCGGAGCCCAGAGCCTCGAAGATTCGGGTGGCGTCTTTGGGCGCCGCTGTCTTGTCCAGTCGGCCATGAGCGATCAGGGCCGGGGCATGGATGGATGGAAGATCCTGCCTCACCCGTCTCTGGAGGCGTACCAGTTCATGAACGCCGGCCAAAGGCATGTGCTTGTACCCGGGATGCCGTTCGCGGGCCTCCGGATCCTGGATATCCGACCCCCGGGTCTTCTCCAGCATCTTGAAGACGTGCTTGACCACACCGACCAACTGCGGAATCGGCGCTCGCAAAGAGAGAGGTGTGCCGATCGCGAGAAGACCCTCGACCTCATTGTGGGCCGCCAACTCCAGGCTGAGAAGACCCCCCAGCGAAATACCCGCGACAAAGACCTGATCCGAATCGGCTCGCAGGCGCTCGTATTCGCCTTGGATCGATTCGAACCACTGCTGCCAGGTCGTCTCCATCAGTTCCTCGACCCGGGTCCCATGCCCGGGAAGCAACGGCCCCCGTGCCCGAAAGCCTCGAGACGCCAGAACCTCGGCAATAGGCCTGATCTCATAGGGGGTTCCTGTCAGGCCGTGCACACAAAGCACAGCTGCGCCTCGGTCATCTTCGGGAATCAGATCAAAGGCACTCGCATCGACCGCGGTCAAGAGTGTGAGTCTCGAGCCATCGCTTCCGCTGAAGCCACGACCTCGCGAAGAGGAACTGCGGACTTCAATGCGGCCTGCTTGCAGTCATCATACTCTGCGGAAAAGGAGAGTTCGCCATCGATGCCACGGACCCGCTTCACGCGGATCGCACCATGCGGCGTCTCCACTTCCACGACATCCCGTGCCAGAATCCAGCGCTCCCACTCTTGCATGCGAACACCGAGAGTCCCTGATTCGGCAAAAAGGATGTCGGCCAGAAGCCTCGCATCAGAAGGTGTGGCGAGAACCCGGACCAGGAAACCAGGACGATTCTTCTTCATCTGGATGTGTTGAAGAGAAACGTCCAGAGCCCCCGCATCCAGGAGTCGATCCATCACATAGTCGAAATGCTCTGGGTTGAGATCATCGATATTGGCTTCCAGCGCAGAGATCCGGTCTGCGCCCAGGTTCTCATTCGAATGGCCGAGTACGGCGCGTAGGACATTGGGCAATGCACCCTTGCGCTCGTTGCCGGCTCCCAACCCCACCGCATCCACCGTCATGGCGGGCATCGCTCCGAAATCATCCGCAATCGTCCTGAGGATCGCAGCTCCAGTGGGCGTCACCGTCTCCCACTGGACATGGCCAGGAACCGTCGGAATGCCTTTGAGCAACTCCAGAGTGGCCGGCGCTGGCAAGGGCAGCAAACCGTGAGCCGTCTCCACCTGCCCCTCTCCCAGGGCCACCGGACTCGCCGTCACCCGGTCCACTCCCAGTCGGTCAAGACCGATCGCCGCCGCCGTCACGTCAACGATCGCATCCACGGCACCGACTTCATGAAAATGCACCTGGTCGATCGTGACCCCGTGGATCTTCGCCTCGGCTTCGGCCAGAGCGGAGAAAATCGCCAGCGCGCGCCGGCGAACAGGCTCCCGCAACTCCGCAGACTCCAGCACCTCACAGATCTCGCGATAGTGCCTTCCCCCGGCTCCCTCTCCGTGCGAACCGTGGTGATGGTCATGGTGATGCCCGGGGTCTACGCCCGGCACGCGGACATGCAGATAGCGAGCCGAAAGTGCGCCTCGTTCGACACGAGTCACCTCCAGCTCGTGCTCGACGCCCAAACCCGCAAGATCCGCCTCAAGTTCCTTTTGCGAAAGCCCCAGGTCAAGAAGAGCCGAGGCGAACATATTCCCCGCGATCCCGGAAAAAAGATCCAGATGAAGAATCTTCTGCGGCGGCTTCCCGGGCACTTCAGAGTCGGTTGATAAGCGTCGCGGCATAGGCGGCCCCAAATCCATTATCGATATTGACCACCGTGACATTCGAAGCACAACTGGTCAGCATACCCATAAGAGCAGCCAGACCGTTCATGGCCACTCCGTATCCCACACTCGTCGGAACGGCGATGACAGGCTTGTCCACCATCCCGCCCACCACAGAAGGAAGCGCGCCCTCCATTCCCGCCACCACAATGAGGACCCGCCCTTGTCGAAGAACCTCTTCCGAAGCCAGGAGACGGTGGATCCCTGCGACTCCAACGTCTTTCAACAGTTCAACCTCGTTGCCAAAGCGGTGAGCCACGCCTGCGGCTTCTGTGGCCACCGGCAGATCGGCCGTTCCAGCGCAGACCACAACGACCTTGCCTTTCCCGACGATGGCGGGCTCGGCTGCACCGTAGTGGAGAAGGCGTGAAAGCGGGTCATAGTGACCGGGGCCCACCATGGACTGGACCGCGGCGGCGACGTCTTGCTCAACCCGCGTCACCAGGACATCCTGGCCTTCAGACTTGAGGACTTCAGTGATCTCCGCGATCTGCTGCGCGGTCTTCCCCAGACCAAAGATCACCTCGGGAATCCCCTGCCGAATGGCCCGGTGCGTATCCACCCGCGCATGCTCGGTGTCGACAAAAGGGAGATGCGAGAGTCGCTCGGAGGCGGCTTCCACGGAGAGTTCGCCGGACTCGACGCCTCGGAGTACTTCCTGAATGCGGTCGTCCGTCATGCTCGCCGAATCTCCGTTCGGCTCGACAGGACAGAGCGGCCTTCCCGGTCTTCATGAAAACTCGAAAGCGCGTGTGGATTCGTCGGCATCCAAACACACTATCAGATGAGAAAGGCCTTGGCCTCGCGTCCGTGACTCGACCCATGGGACGGGATGGAGCCAGCGACGGCTGGAAAACCCGGCGAAAGACCGGCCCCCTGGCTTCAGGCCCCCACAAGCCCCGCGTCAAGTCAGCCGGTGGAGCGGAGGAGACCGCCCAGGGTCGAAAGCACTTCCTGCCGGCGAAAGGGTTTCACGATGAAATCCCTGGCTCCAGCNCGAAGCGACTCTTCCACAAGCCCCTCCTGNCCCAGGGCACTGCACATGACGATGCGTGCATCGGGATGACGGTGAATGATCTCTTCGAGAGCATTGATGCCCGAACAACGCGGCATCACGATATCCATGGTGACGAGGTCCGGCTTCAAGGCTTCGTATTTCTCGATTGCGTCGGCCCCATCCGTGGCCTCACCGGTCACCTCATGTCCATCGGATTCGATGATCTTGCGAATGACTCTACGCATGAACGATGCGTCATCGACGATCATGACTTTGGCCATACTTCCCCCGTGCCCTGCAGTTCATNCATTCGTCGCTCATGAGAAACGACAGGNCCATCCCACCGGCGGACGAAGCCGACCGTGGGTCNGACTTTTGCTGACCATCCTGTCAACAAGACCGATCCTCAAGAACAAAGACAAGATGAATATCGGATGATCAGAGCAAGAGCTTGACCACGAGCCCACACAGAAAGAGACGAGACAGACAAATGCTTGCGGAATATTGANCCGATCAAGAAGGNCTACTCGTAGTGGCGGAAGCCGGCGAGAGAAGGCATGCCTTCCAACCCGGGCCTGGCTCTCACGGATCCGATCCGCGTCACCGGGACACCGAGCTTGCGCGATAGGGCTCCCGTCGAAATCTGCTTGGAAACGCCGGCCCGAAGACTGAACAGAAGCTCATAGTCTTCTCCTCCAGCCAGACTCAGCCGCTGNGGATCCAGGCCCAGNCGACGGCATGCAGAACCAAAACCCNNCGGCGTCGGAATCAAATCGGCCTTGATTTCGGCTCCGAGCTGACTGGCCTCCAGCAAGTGTCCCAGATCCGGCGCCAGTCCATCGGATAGATCAATGCACGCGCCGCGGCCTGGAAGGCGCGCGAGCACCTGCCCCGCATGCAAACGGGGCTCCGGGAGCCAACGCAGGGCAGACCCGGACTGGCTGGAACGAGCCAAAGCCAGGGATGCACCGCCCAGACATCCTGTCACGTAGAGACCGTCACCGACCTTGAGGGCATCCCTTCTCAGAGCCATNCCGCGCGGCACACTTCCGAAGACCGTAATGGAGAGACTCGTCTCTCGAGATCGCGCCAGGTTGCCTCCGACCAGGGGGCAATCATGGACCTGGGCTTCGTGGAGAAGCCCCTGGATCAGACCCTCAAAGCGGGACACCGCNAGGTCGGAGGGGGCCGATAGGGCGAGGAGGAAACCCAGCGGGCGCGCCCCCATGGCCGCCAGGTCCGACAGGTTCGCAATCAACGCACGCCGCCCCACATGGCGAGCCGACTGCGTGGCCCAACGGAAGTGGACATCCTCCACNGCCGTGTCGGTGCTGGTGACGAAATCCTCGCCGACCTTCGGGCGGAGAATGGCCGCGTCATCGCCTATCCCCAGCACGATACCCGCCTTCTTCTTCGCCTTCGCGAGTTTCGCNATCCGCAGGATCAACGCGCGCTCGCCTAGATCAGAAAGACTCCGCATAGCAGGCACAATAGACTGCCTCGGCCCGGTAGTACAAGCCGGCATTCTCTATTTCCGGCTCGGGTCGATGCCAGCCGGANACGGTCCGTGTAGCCAAAAGGAAGAGGACCGGCTTTCCCACCCGCCCTGCTCTATTGCCCCGAACCCTTGAAAGACGCGTGAACGGGCGGCGGACTGGCCACCTGGGCGTGCGAGGGCCTGTCCTTCCACAAAGGAGGACGAGACAAGGCTGCTTCGATCACCTCACGCATATGCGTCACCGGGATGAAGTTCAGTCGGCGCCGAAGCTCCTTGGGGATCTCTCCCACTTCGCTCATGGACTGACGAGGCACGATGATATCGGTGATCCCAGAGCGCAGAGCCGCGAGTGATTTCTCNCGAACTCCCCCCACAGCCAGAACGCGACCTCGAAGGGTGACTTCGCCCGTCATGGCCACATCGCCTCGAACGGGAATGCCCGTTGCGATGGACACCAGAGCCGTCGCCATGGTGACCCCCGCGGAGGGACCGTCCTTGGGCGTCGCGCCAGCCGGCACGTGGATGTGAACCTCACTCTGGGAAAAGATCTCTCCGCTTTCGCCAATCAGGTCATNCAGGATGGAGCGCACATACGAGAGGGCCGTCTGCGCCGACTCCTTCATCACATCGCCGAGTTGACCCGTGAGCGTCAATCCGCTCCCTGGGATCAAGGTGGCTTCGACGGGGATCAACTCGCCGCCCGCCTGGGTCCAGGCCATGCCTCGTGAGACGCCAATCTGATCCTCGGTATCGAGGCTCTCGCTCTCAAAGGGGGGCACACCGAGATAACGCACCAGACTCCTTCGACTGACCGTGGCCCGGGACGTATCGCCTTCCGCGGCCCGGCGGGCCANCTTCCGGCAGACCGCGCCCACCTGACGATTGAGCTCGCGCACACCGGCCTCATGACTGTAGTCCCGAGCAAGCCCCTCTACNGCGCCCGCGGACAGATTGACCTGGCTGGGCTCAAGACCATTTTCCTTGATCTGGCGCGGGACCAGGAAACGCTGAGCGATCTCGACTCGTTCCTCAAGGGTGTAACCGGAAAGCCGGATCATCTCCATGCGATCGCGCAACGGNGCGGGAATCTCTTCGACCTGATTGGCCGTGGCAATGAACAGGACACGGGAAAGGTCAAAAGGAGTGCCCAGGAAGTGATCGCTGAAGGCCTGGTTCTGTTCGGGATCCAGGATCTCGAGCAGGGCCGACGAAGGATCGCCCCGGAAATCGGAACCCAACTTGTCGATTTCATCAAGCAGGATCACCGGATTCTGGGTCCCGGCTTGTTTCATNGCCTGAATCACGCGGCCCGGCATGGCGCCCACATAGGTCCGGCGATGCCCCCTGAGCTCGGCTTCATCACGAACGCCGCCCAACGAGATCCGNACGAATTCCCGACCCATGGCACTGGCAATCGAACGNCCGAGTGAAGTCTTGCCTACCCCAGGCGGACCGGAGAAACACANGATCGGGCCTCGACTGTCTGCTCTGAGTTTTCGAACGCTGAGGAATTCCAGGATGCGATCCTTCACGCGATCGAGATGGGCATGGTCTACGTCCAGGACATTTCTGGCCTCTGCAATATCAAGCCGGTCCGAGGACGCCTGACTCCAGGGAAGAGCCACCATCCAATCAAGGAAGTTGCGAACCACCTGGGCCTCGGGGCCGTCGGGATGCATCCGCTCCAGTCTTTGCAGCTGACGCACCGCTTCCTCGTGGCTCTCGCTCGGCATGCCGGCGGCTTCGATCTGGGTCCTGAATTCTTCGAATTCATCGCCGCGCACGTCCGTGTCACCCAGTTCATTCTGGATCGCACGCAGCTGCTCCCGCAGAAACGTTTCACGTTGATTCCGGTTGATTTCATCTCGAGCCTGGGTCTGGATCTCCGCCTGTACGGACGAAACCTCAAGCTCTCTTCGAATCAGGACATCGATGCGACGCAACCTGACCAACGAGTCACTGATTTCCAGGACTTCCTGGGCTTCCGCATTCTTCAAACGCAGGTTCGAAGCAATCGTGTCTGCAAGACGACCCGGCTGATCGATGTGGGATGTCACGGAAAGGACTTCGGGCGGCAGGTTCTTGAGCGGAAGAAGCTGCTCCACATGGCTTCGGACGCAACGCATCAGCGCCTCGGACTCCACGCTCCACTCTTCACCGTTTTCATCGTCAAACAAAGCCACACTCCGCACCCAGAGTGTCCCCTCCTGATCGATGACCGATTCGATACGCGCCTTGGCGACTCCCTGGACCAGGATCTTGATGCGGCCGTCGGGCAACCGAGAGGTTCCCGTCACGTTCACCACGGTGCCGACGCGGTAGAGATCATCGGGATCGGGTTCCACTTCATCCGGGTCACGCTGCGTGACCAGAAGCAGCAGACGATCCGCGGCCAGGGCATCTTCCACCGCAGCCTTGGAGGCCTCCCGAGCCACCACAAGGGGAAGTGCCATGTGGGGAAATACGACCATTTCTCGCAAAGGGAGAACGGGCAATTCGTCCGGGATCAATTGATCTAGAGAGTTGGCTTTCGACATACCCAATAGTTCGTCATGGCGTAGGCCGCACTTTAGTTCCGAGCGACTCCAGATGGACGAGGTGGTCGATTTCCCGGAAAGGCCACCGTCTTCTGGGGGGATCCGTACTCAGTCAACCGCCCGAAAGCGCCCGCGTTTGACCTGAAGGAGGAAAGGCCGCTTGCGTGCGTTCCCATCGGGGC
>NZGT01000136.1 GCA_002691025.1 Spirochaeta sp.
GGATGGCGGTGGGGGGGGTCAGCGCCGGTGGCAATCTTTCGGCCGCGGCTGCGGCCGCTTTGCAAGGGGATCCGGCTTGTCCGAAAGCGGCGCTCTTGATCTATGGCGTTTTTGATTTTGCCGGGCTGCTGGGTCTTCATGTCGGAGAAACGACCCAGAGCGCTGGAAATTCAGGGGACGCCGTTCAAGGTGAAGCGGAAGCAGCCATGACCGAGTTGATGATGGAGGCCTATCTCGGGAGCGAGCACCGAGAGGAGAGGTTCCTGGACCCGCATGTGAGCCCGATTCATGTGGCGTCGAAGTTGCCGCCGAGTCACATCGTGTGCGGGACAGCGGATGGGCTTCTTTCCCAGTCGAAGGCGCTTCGATCTATTCTTGAAGAATCGGGTGTGGAACACGAGTACTTTGAAGATGAAGGCATGCCTCATGGATATGTCCAGATGGAGTTCCTGCCGCCGGCTGTTGCCGCCATCGATCGCATGATCGATTTCCTTCGTCGTAGCCTCTAGNTCTGCCTCCGCCGGTACGGATCAGTGGCCGATCAAGGAGCCGGTGATTTTCTGGAACCGNGTGGGGACGATTGTGATCAGGAGTTGTCTTTCGTCCTCGTCCAGGACCCGGAAGAGTCGTAATGCCACAAGCCAGGCAACGGCTCCGATGCCCCCCGCCGCGAGGAAGGGGATGACTCCGTTCAGCCACCACAGCAGGATTCCTACGGCCGTACCCGCCAGCCCGAAACGCAGACTGGTCCACCACGGATACCGGACGGGGAATTCCCGCCGGAGCAGGATGAAGACGATGGCGTTCTTGGTGAGTTGGCTTGCGATGGTGGCTGCTGCCATACCGGTGGCGCCCCAATAGATCGTGGCCGGAATGCCCAGTCCGACATTGATCAGAACCGCGAACTGCGAATAGACGAGCCATTTGGGCCTTTGCAGGGCCTGGGCGACGAGTCCGACGGGCATACTGAAGAGNCCCATGCCCAGGAGCAGTATGACAATGGGCAGGTACGCCGGNCCATATTCAGCCTTGAAGACCCATACGGTGACCTCGTATCCAAGCGGGATGAAGAGCGCCAGGAAAGCGGTTGTGACAATCCGGTTCATGGAAAGAAGGAAGGAGAACATCCGGTTCACTTCGTCCACGGTCTTTTTTTCTTCGTAGCGGGTGAAGAAAGTGACGCTGGCCAGAGGCCGGAAGATTTCAAGCGGCATGAGGGCCGTGAGCCTGAGGATGATGCTAACGGCGACGGAGTAGATGGCGACCTGTGCGGTGGAGGAAAAGGCGGCCACGATGAACCGGTTGATGTTGGCGGAAAGCAGGACGCCTCCCAGGTCATTNACGAAAGAGGTNCGNCGATAGTGGCTTTCCTCGGGGTCTTCGACATGTTGAGCCTGNACGTCGCGACCCTCCGGCGGGCCGAGGTAGTGGATGACAATGGCGACATTCAAGATCAAATAGACGGACTGGCAAAAAGCCTGCCAGAGGCCAAAGAAGAACAGATCTTCCTGCCACTCCATTCCTGCGAGCACGCCGAGAACCCAGAGGGCTTGCAGGATCAGATTGCCGATCAAGACCTCTCTCTGCCTGAACGCNACNTTGAGNCCGACCACGAGATACTGGTTGCAGGCCATCAGGAAGAAACTGCCCAGCAGTACTTCGAAGACCCGGATCTGGTCTTCGAGGCCGAGACGCGGCGCATAAAGGGGGAAGCTCGCGTACAGCGCGAAGCTTGCGAGAGCCAGCCAGAGCCCTCTGCGTACGAGCACGCTCCAGAGAAAGCGGGCTCGCGCCTTTTTCTCGTTGAGGGCCGGCATGAAACGAATGAGCGAATGCCGGAAGCCGAAGGCCGTCAGGAGGATCAGGGGAGCGCCGAAGCCGGACATGACCGTCCAGGCCGCAAAGTCATCGGGCGACAGGTATCGCACGAGAAGGAGCATGCCCGCCAAGGACAGGATGATCTGGAGCACGCCGGAGAGCGCCGCGTAGGGGAGGGCCCCCCGCGCATTCTGCTGGAGGGTCGGGCTTTCGCCTTCGCTAGGGGCGGACATCCAGTTGACCTTCCCGTGTAGAAAGAGAGTCCTTCCGAACTTCCGGAAACCCTGTTCGGAAGCACGGTAGCAGAACTTGCTGGATGAAGAGGCTTTCTACTTTTTTCAGGACTCGATCCTCGGCTGTGAGCTGACTGAACGGGTAGTCGGTCTAGCTGGGGGGAGCGGTCTCCAGTGCATGGGGACGGTAGTTCCGCAATTCCGGCATGCGAGCGGCCACCCAGCCCAGAACGCCCAGGCAGACGACGCCACCGGAGACCACCGAGAAAGTGGCGCTGGTGAAAGAGGCGAGGAATCCCGACTCCGCATCGCCGAGTTCATTGGAAGCNCCGATGAAGATGAAGTTGACCGCGCTGACTCGTCCTCGAAGGTGATCGGGCGTGGAGAGTTGAAGAATCACAGAGCGGGCCGTCATGCTGACTTGATCGGCCATCCCGGCCACGATGAAAGCGACGACGGAAAGAGTCATGGAGCGAGAAAGCCCGAAGACGATGGTGGCGAGACCGAAGAGGAGAACGGCCACCAGCAGGGCTCGGCCCGGGCGGTCGAAGGGCTTGAGAGTCATGAGGATCACGGCCATGGAGAGTGTTCCNATGGCCATGGCGGCTCGAAGGAGTCCGTATCCCTCTGGNCCCACCTGGAGGATCTGCTCGGCATAGACAGGAAGAAGGGCCGTCGCGCCTGCAAAGATCACGGCCAGCATATCCAGGGTGATGGATCCCAGAATCGGTTGGTGGTTCCACACGAAGGAGATGCCTTCTCGAATCGAGAGCCAGGAGATGTCGCTTTCCTTGTTGTGGACGGGGGGGACGGAGAGAAGAAAGAGGAACAAGAGGGTCAAGGCATAGAAGAAGACCGCCATGGCGTAGGGAGCCTTGAAACCATNNAGGGCCATGAGAAACCCCATGGCGATGGGTCCGAAGATGAAGGCCGATTGGACGACGCTGGAGTTGACCACCGAGGCGTTCTGGAAGATGGCGCGCGGGACCAGGTTCGGAAGCAGGGCACTTCCGGCTGGACGGGAAATGGAGTTGATGACCGCCAACCCGAAGGCGGCCAAGAGCAGTCCGGTGACGGACTCCGGGTTGCGCANGCTCAGGGAAGTCAGGAAGAGAGCGCCGACGAGAGAACCGGCGGCCGTCATCATGAGCAGTCGTTTCCGATTGAACCGATCGGCCAAGGCTCCACCGAGCAGCGAAACCGGGATCACCGGAAGGAATTCCACCAGGCCGAGCAGGCCCAGTGCGGCGTAGGAATCCGTGATGGCAAAGAGGTGATAGGACAGCATGGCGGCGATCAGGGAGCGTCCGAAGAGCATGCTGAAGCGTGCGAGGAGGAAGATCCGAACCGCCGGCAGTGCCAGAACCTGTAACGTGGGGTGTCTGGAATTCGTCACCTCCCGTGGTTAGCACAGGCCTCCGCGGTCAAGGATCTCTTCCAGGCGTCTTTCGGGGACAACCCGTGGGTCTATACTGCTTGCATGCCGACTGAGCTGAGTGCCTACCTCGATCCTTCTCAATGTGCCTTGGTGGTCTTTGAGTGTCAGGAGAATGTCCTGGGGCCTGCGAGCCTGTTGCCGGGGCTGGCGGCTGCCGCCAAAGAGGCGGATCTGCTGGGTCGCATCCGTGTGGTGCTGGAGGCCGGAAGGAAAGCCGGCGTTCCCGTCTTCTATTGTACCGCGAGGACACGCCCGGATGGGCTGGCGGCGTCCCCGACACCGCTCATGGACCGCTTGGCTCTGCGCTCTTCGGGAAGGGCTGTCGGCGATGTCGACACCTCGGTGGTGGCTCCGATCCAGCCTGAGGAGGGGGATGTGGTCCTGGTTCGAGAGCACGGTCTGAGCGCTTTCCATGAAAGCGGACTGGACCCCTGCCTTCGTGATCTGGGTACGCGGACGCTTGTCCTGATGGGGGTTTCGCTCAATATCGGGATTTTTGGAAGTGCGCTTGAAGCGGTGAATCGGGGTCTGCGTGTGGTGGTACCCAGGGATTGCACGGTCTCGGACCCGCCTGAGTATGCTGAGGTGATCCTGCGAAATTCGATCCGGCATCTGGCCTACCTGTCGGACTCGGAGGAAATCTCGGAGATCTGGAAAGCGATGGCCGACTAGAGCCATTCGGCGCCGTGTACTGGATCGCCGATGGCGTGACGGGCACCCGCCTCAGAGGGAGGCTCGCTCAAGGCGGCGTTTGTAGCAGGAGGAATCGCGGTGGAGAGTGACGATCAAGAAAAGAGCGAGTCCCAGAAGCTTCTGGATCGTGCGTATTCTCTCGCGAGCCCGGATGAAGCCCTTTTCCTCTATCGCGATTGGGCGAGTCGCTACGATCGGCAACTTGAGCAGGAACTTCTCTATGTGGGTCCTGCGAAAGTCGCGGCTTTACTATCGGAATTCGTCAATGGACACGGCACGCAGGTCCTGGACGCAGGTTGTGGGACTGGGCTGGTTGCGGAGTCTCTTGCGAGGTACGGCTTCCATCGAATGGACGGGCTCGATTTTTCCGCGGAGATGCTGGCGGTCGCAAAAAGCAAGGGCCTGTATCGAGATCTTCTGGTGGCAGATCTGAATCAGCGGCTTCCTCTCCCCGACGAGTTCTATGATGCGGTCATCTCCTGTGGCACTTTCACCCATGGCCATGTGGGGGCGGGAGCCCTGGAGGAGCTCTTGAGAGTGCTTCGGGTCGGTGGTGTCATGGCCTGCACGATTCATCGGGAAGTCTGGAAGCGGGCGGGATTCGAAGAGAAGTTGGCGGCCCTGGAAGAGCAGGCCCTCATCCAGATCGATGACATCCGGCATCAACCCTACTTCGAGGGGGGTGAGGCCGAAGGGATGTATGTCCTTTTGCGTCGCGTCGGGACACCGGTGTGAATCGGCAGTGTTCCCCTCTGATTTGAATTGGCTTTGCCTCTTCGTGTGCGTGTGGGTCTGTTCTTGAACTTCGATCCGGCTAGACTCTCGGTTTCGAATGCAATGGTTCAAGCAAAGCGGCAGGCTCTTGCTGCATAGGAGATCTTGAAGTGTCTTTTCGCGTCATTCAATGGAGCACCGGGAACGTCGGTAGTTATGCTTTGCGGGCCACCCTCAATCATCCAGAGTTGGAGCTTGTGGGCCTTTGGGTACACAGCGAGGCCAAGGAAGGCATGGACGCCGGTGAATTCTGTGACCGTGGAAAGACCGGTGTGCTGGCCACGCGCGACGCCGACGCACTTCTCGCCATGGAAGCGGATTGTGTCATCTACACGGCGACAGCCGATACCCGCCCTCTGGAAGCCGTCGATGATGTCTGTCGGATCTTGCGTGCAGGGAAGAATGTCGTGTCCAGCTCCATTGTCAGTCTGGTTCACCCCGCTCAACTGGGTCCGGAAATCCACCAACGCATCCAGGAGGCGTGTGAAATCGGGGGGGCCAGTTTCCTGACGAGCGGCATTGACCCGGGTTTTGCCAATGACTGGTTGCCTCTGAGCCTGACGGGCCTGAGCGAGAGCTGGACCCAGGTGCGTATTCGGGAAGTGGTCAACTACGCGACCTACGATCAGCCGGAGGTGATCCTCGGAACCATGGGCTTTGGCAAGGAGATGGATGATATCCCCTTGCTGCTGTTTCCCGGGGCGCTGGCCGGAGGCTGGGGCGGAACGATCCGGGTACTCGCCCAGGGGCTTGGTCTTGAGTTGGATGAGATCACGCAGAACTACGAATGTCTTCCCGCGCTCGAAGATTTCGAAACGCCCATGGGAACCATACGCAAGGGCACTCGCGCCGCCATACGCTTTGAAGTGATGGGCATGGTGGGCGGTGAGCCGCGTCTTGTCGTTGAGCATGTGACGCGAATGCATGATGAGCTGGGCCCGGATTGGCCTCAGAGTGACGGAGGCTATGAGCTCATCATTGAGGGCGTACCCCGGATGGTGTGTCGTCTGGAAATGCAGGATGAACATGGGGACCATGCTGTGGGCGGTGTCATCCTGACTGCGACTCGACTCGTGAATGCCATCCCCGATCTGGTGGCCGCGGCTCCGGGGGCGTTGACGGGCATTGATCTGCCCCTGGTGACGGGGCGCGGATTGCTGGACGCCAAGACGCCCGCTTGAGCACGCCTGTGCGCTCGCGGCCCGATCGGGGCTGAGGATAGGGAAGCCCGAGGCAGGAAAAAGAAGTCAGGGAGCATGGAATGAGCGTTTTTAGATCGTCCCGTTCGGATCCGTCCACGCTGCGCGTCCTGACTACTTTTCCGCAGGATGCCCTGGTTCGTTTGGAAGAAGCGTGTCCACAGGTCGAGGTCGTGGTCATCCCGGAACAGGGGCGCCTTCCTTTTCGTGCGCGAGGCGAAGTGTTGCTGAGTTTGCCCTGGGCTTGGGACAACCTGGCCAAGGCCTTGAAACGGGGGGTGCGATGGGTGCACACCATTGGTACGGGAGTGGAGCGTCTGCCCCTGGACCTCATCGAGGATCGCATTCTGACCTGTTCGAGGGGGGCCAGTTCCATTCCGATTGCGGAGTGGGTCTTTGCCGTCATGCTGGCTCTTGAGAAGGATCTGCCCGGGAGTTGGATCAACTCATCTCCTGCCACGTGGGAGGGCGGAGACCTGGGTGGCCTTCACGGTCAGACCCTGGGAATCGTCGGATTCGGTGGCATCGGACAGGCGGTGGCCCGTCTCGGGCTGGCCTTCGGTATGCAGGTCAAGGCCATGCGCCGCTCGGATGCACCGAGCCCGGTAGAGGGAGTGGAATTCGCTTCGGGGATTCAGGAGCTTCTGGCGCAGTCGGATCACGTTTTGCTGGCGTTGCCGCTCACCCCTGCAAGCCGGCACATCCTGGATGCCGATGCGCTGGCTGCCATCCCGCCGAATGCTGGGCTTCACCTCATCAATGTGGCACGAGGAGGCCTGATTGATCAGGAAGCGCTCAGGGCCGCCATGGACGACGGTCGGGTGGGTCGAGCCTCTCTGGACGTGGCGGATCCAGAGCCCCTGCCGGAGGATCATTGGCTCTTCGATCACCCGCGGGTTCGCCTCTCTCCCCACGTCTCATGGAGCATGCCGGACGCCTTTTCCTTGCTGCTGGATACCTTTATCGAGAACGTGGGCCGCTATCAGCGTGGAGAAGCACTCGAGGGTCTGGTGGACCAAACCCACGGCTATTAGAGTAGGATAGGAGTCATTGATCCGAGCTCGGCAGAGCACTCGGTTTGCCTCCTGAGGCCCGGATCCGTGTGGTAGACGCTCTGGGTGACCGTCTGGAGTCTGACTGCGAATCGCCTCCTCCTTTTCATATCAAGGAAATTCCGATGCCCCGAAAGCAATCTCGCCATTTTCTTCACCTGACCCGTCTGGTCTCCGTCTGGGGACTTGGGATGGCGTTGTTCGTCCTTGCATCGGCGAGTCTGGCCGAGGGCCCGGGGCAGGGGGGTGGCGGCGCATCCGTTTCGGGCGACTTCTACTCGGAGGAAATCCAGCCCCTCTTCGACAATCGATGTGTGGCCTGTCACGGTTGCATCGGGTCTCCGTGCAACGTGAAGCTCTCTTCGTACCGCGGTCTTGAACGGGGTGGCTTTGGCAAGAATCCGTACTCGCTGCATTTTGATGACTATCCTCGCACGGGCATGGATGTCATGTCGACGACCCAGGAGTGGCGCGACGTGGGCTTCTACCCCGTGGTGTCCAGGGGCGGCAGTGCAGAAGAGAATCTGGCTGGCTCCATGGTTTCCCAATTGGTGGAGGCCGGACATGCCTTCAATCAGCCCGGCTTTTCGAGACAAGCACTCATGCCCTCTTACAAGAAGAGGTACAAGAATCTCTGCCCCAGTACGTCGGAATCCCTGAAAAGCCATCTGGCTTCGAACCCCGCGGAGGGGATGCCGTACGGTCTGCCCGCTCTCGAGGAAGAGCAGATCGCGCAGATCGAGAAGTGGATTGCAGAAGGTTCCAAGGGACCGAGGCCCGAGACCCTGGAGAATGCCCGGATGTTGACCAATCCGGTGAACATCGCCCGCTGGGAAGCCTTCTTCAATGCTCCGGACGAACGGAGCCAGCTGGTTTCCCGTTACATTTTCGACCATGTCTATCTGTCGACCCTGGCTTTTGATGAGAGTCCCGGTGAAATCTTCAAGTTGGTCCGTTCCCAGACCGCCGGTAACACAGTCGAGGAAGCCGAAGCCGGAAAGGCGAATCCGCCTGTTGTCGTGATTGACTCACCGCACCCCTACGACAACCCGATGGTCTATGCGAATGTGGATCGATTCTATTACCGGCTCAAGAAGATGACTGTCCAGCCGGTGCAGAAGAATCATTTCATCTGGCAGCTTGATCATTCCGACATCGCTCACCTTCAGGATCTCTTCTTGTCCCCGAAGTGGGAAAAGAACAAGGGCTTTGATGCGCCCTGGGATGTCGGCAATCCCTTCGTCATGTACCAGGCGATTCCGACCCGTTCCCGTTATCTGTTCCTGATCGAGAATTCCGAGGTGGTGGTGGGTGGAATCACTTCAGGGCCGGTTTGTCTCGGGCAGGCGGCCACCTACGCGGTGAAGGATCAGTTCTGGGTCTACTTCGTGGATCCGGACTACGACGTATCCGTACTCGAGCCCCAGCTTGGACTGGGAGATTGGGGGGCCTTGATGGATCGTTCGCCGGAAGCGAACGCCGTCTACAACAAGGCCTACGGCAAGGCCATTCGAAAATTCTTTCCGGAGGGTTATCCGATTGATGCCATCTGGAATGGCGACCGGAAGAACAAGAATGCCTGGTTGACAGTGCTTCGTCATGAAAGCAACACCTGGGTCATGACCGGTCGCCAGGGTGGGATTCCGCGGAGTCAGTGGTTGATGGGCTTCAGCGGGTTTGAGCGCATCTACTACGACACCGTGGCTCATTTCAAGTACTACGGGAGCGATGTCGGCAAGCTCGAGACCGTCGCTTTCTTCAATCTGCTGCGGCAGGAGTTTGAAGACCATTTTCTTCTCATGCTGCCGGTGGATTCACGCGAAGCGATTCGAAAAGAATGGACCCAGGGTATCGGTCAAGTGGGTCTTCGCTTTACCAGCCTGGAAGAAGACGATCTGCCGTCCCCCATCAAGAACAGCAACCCGAAGGAGCCGTTGGTCGGGATCGTGAAGAACATCGAGGATCATATGGGGTCGGAAGTCACAGGCCCTGTCGACCTCTACAACCCCTGGGTCAAGACCCCCTTTCCCCTGGAGAAAGGCATCTTCTCGTATGATGAGTGGGTGAAGGCCATCTCGACGATGACCGTGACCACGGACTACAAGTTTCCCCGCTACATGCCGAGTATGATCATGGTGAAGTTGAATCACGGCGAGGAGTCGCGTCTCTTTACACTCGTTGTGAATCGGGTCTATAAGTCGCAGTACACGATTCTCTTCCAGAATGGTCAGGCACTCCCGGATCTCTATACGCTGAGTGTGTATCCGGATGTGGTGGGCGGTTTCCCGAACCTTTTCATGGAACTGGATCTGGCTCAGTCCGCGGAGTTCATCGAGAGGCTTCGCAAGGTCGATTCCCTGCCGGAGTTCCTGACGTTTCGGGATCGGTATACGGCCCTTCGAAACAGGGCTGATTTCTGGGAGACCTATGACTGGTTCAATGCGTGGAACTTCAAGAACCGGAAGCAGGACGCGGGTATCTTCGATCTCTCCTACTACGATCTTTTCGATTCTGTGTATTGAGGCTTCACTTGCAGTACCGCGGCGACCGGCTCGAGTGCTGGGGATCGGTGGATACGAAAGGTTCGCTCTTGTTCATCCGATTGGCCTTTGCCCTCCTGATGTTCTCGTTTTCGTGTTCGAGTGGGACGGATGTGCCGAGACCCAATGTGTTGCTTGTGGTCCTGGACACGACTCGGTTCGATGCCTTGTCCGTCTACAATCCAATCAAGCGCACCACTCCTCATCTGGAAAGGGTGGCGCGGGAAGGTGTGCGGT
>NZGT01000137.1 GCA_002691025.1 Spirochaeta sp.
GGCTTCAAGCCTTTTCGCTGAAACGCTTCGAGTACGCTTCCGTCAGCCAACATTTTGTCCATCTTCTGGAGCTTCTTCGCAATGTTGCTGGAGGTGTTGTGCAGCTCCATCTTCACAAGAGATGTGAACATCGCATAATCTCGGTCGCTGATGTTCTTCATTGGGATGAAATCAATCCACCAGCCGCCCGAAATGTGATCGTATCGCAAGGGTATGCGAATCGCTGATTCGCCCTTGACATTCTTGCGCAGCTCTGAAAATACGATTCCATCTTTGCAGCATTGGCATTTGCCTTTTCCATGGTTGTCTGGGTTTCTCATAATGATGTCAAACCCATGTTTTGTGAACACATGTTCCAGGCCGAGAAGGCCGACATCGTTGAACTTGCCAACCTTGCCTGCAGTTTGCAGTTTGGGAACGATGGTCGCCTCCATGTCAAAGTTCTGCATCAAAGGAATGCCGGGAGCTGCGATGGTGTTACAAACATACAGTGCGATCTTTCCATTTACATCTGCTTTGACGTTGCCTGAAGCAGTTGCTACTGTTAGGTTCGAGGGCACTGTATCCCACATGAACCTGGCGAGCTGTGGAGTAATAAAAGTTTCGGACGCTCCCGTGTCAGCCAGAATGGAATGAATCCTTGGTGTGAAGGAGTCCTCCAGATTGTGTGCATCAGCCTTGCTCGCTACTCGTTCAAGCAGGTTGACAACGCGATCGTATGGATCCTTGTGTGCTTTGCGGACAGCCAGGGCCGTAGACCATGCTCGTGAGGCTCTGCTGCGTCTCGGCTGACAGTTCGGTCCACAGTCGTATGGGACAGCCGCTTTCTCCAGCAGGTCGCAGACGGAGTTCATCATCAGCTTGCCGATGTCCAGCGGTACTCCACCAGCCACACAGTCGAAGAGAAACTTATCTGAGCTGTTGTGTTCGCGTACGAACGGCAGATATGAGTCGCTACAGTTGGCTGAGCGAGTCGCCTCGATCGGTGTGATCAGCCGTGTTCTCGTGATGGGCTGGCCTGGAGTGTAGTCCTCGATGGGTGGTCGCCGCCCTCCTCCATTCGAACGTTGTTGTGTGTTGAGCAAGCCATGCCATGAATATACGGCGTGAGGCAGTGAAGAATGCCCCATGGCCGGTGAGATCTGCGCAATCTTGTGCAGTTTGCCAGGACGCACAAAACTCGGCTGGAGGAGAGGTGTGTCGTGTTCCAACCAATACTTGGATGGAACCTCGCTATCGTGCACTGCAATATCGCTTGCTGTCGGGTAGCGCGAGAAATTGAAAATGGGTTCAGGCCATTTAAATGAATAAGCATGACTGCCTAACTCCTTAGAGATGGCAACTATGAACAATCTAGTACGGGCAGTCGGATTTCCGTACTGCCACAGTTCTAGAATTTCATAGGACACAACGTATCGTGTCTCAAGTTTATTCACGACATGACGCACTTCTTCACCGTTATGGATCTTGGTCGCATTTGCCACCATCTCGAGAAGTGCCACTATTGGGGCATTCTTGAGGATCCATTCTGCTTGCGCGGTGAACATCCATCCTGATTTCCCTTGAGCTCCTTGCTGTGATCCTTGTCGGCAATAGTCGGTGCACTCTTGGCCTGAAACGAGAATTACAGGTCGACGTAAACTTTCTGGTGATTGCTTGAAGGTGTCGCCGAGGCATGGTGCAGCAGCGAGATCCTCGAACATCTTGGCCTTGTCTGGATTGATTTCTGTGCCGAATATCATCTGGATCTTTCCAGTTGCAATGCAAGCTTGAGTTAGCAGACTGCCGCCGCAGCTCAAGTCAGCAGCGCTCCATTTCTGCTGCGATGAATCCCTCGCCAATTCTTGAAGCTGTGCAATCGTATGTTGCTCTCTTATTAGGCTGAGAGTATGCCTGACAGATTTGCGCATGGGCAGCGATCTTGTATCGTAGTGGTCAGCCCAACACGCCGACTTGCCTCTGTCGTAAATGGTGTGGCCCGACTCTACAGCAGCAGCCTTGGCTGAGCTGCGAATCGAGCCTGCTTCCTATTTGCTGCCTTTGCATGAATGTTTCGGCTGCTTCGGCTGCCTGAAGGTGACTGTGCGACTGCCTGCGAGCTCATCATCCAGCTCGTCGGTCCAGTCATCATCCATGATGTCGAACATAGTCAGCCCAGATTTGTTGGACTCCTTCTTGGCCTTCTTCTTAGTTGGGCTGCCCGACTTCTTGGTTCCCCTCGCCATGAACATGTGAGCATCTCGTTCACGCAGGTCACCGTCGTCGCGAGGAGTGGTGTAGTGGTCAGGAAGGCCTTCATCAATCTGGTTGAGATCCTCATCGTCGAATTCCTCCTCATGTTGGTGATCATCATCGGATGTCTCCTCCACGTCCATTCCCGCATCCTTGCCAACGTTGAACTCCTTCTTGTGTTGGCCATGTGCCATGAGGCCTTTGCCATGACGACTCTCGCGCTTGCGCTTGAGCTTGTTGGACTCCTTAGAGTTGGACTTGGCTTTGTGGATGTGGCTCTTGCCCTGCGTGCCATTGTTGATGCGCTCTTGCCTCTTCTTAGCGAGCTCATTCCTTTCGGCCTCGGACATGAAGATCTTCCCACCAGTTTTGGATTTGAACTCCTTTTTCTTATCCCGCACTTCGATGAAGTGAAGCATGCAGCACTTCGAATTCGGCGGTGCATAGCTTGGGATCTCTTCATTGCAGTTCTCCACTTGACATATGCCTTTGCCAGAACCTGATTTGGTCCGTGCGTTGGCCTTCTTGGCTTCGAGGCTCTGTTTCTTGAGCTTAGCCACGCGAGCTTGCTCTTTGCTCAGTTGAGATTGCTGATTCTGGTTGGTGGCCGAGAGCTTGTCGTTCTTTTGTTTCTCTGCCTTGAGAGCTTTGAGAGCTTTGCTCTTCAACGCTTTCTCTTGTTCCAGCTCGTCTGCTGATTCCTCTTCGGAATCCTCTGCATCCGATGGCATCTTGCGAGCCATCGCTGCCCTCACCGCCTTGTGGTTTACGTTGCCATTTCCCACAGCTTGCACCATGTTGTCGTATCCCACCTTGATCTCGGCAATCATCTCTTCGATGGCCTCCCTGCAGTCGTTTGGATCTGCGCCGCCATGCTCCCACTTGTTGAGACGCTGCTGGAAGAATTGCGGGCATTTCATAGTGCAGGCGGTGTAGATGATGAGACCGGAGTTGTACCAAAAAGCTGGAACCGCAGCCTCCGCCATCTCAGTGAGAATGTCGAGGACTGGGTCGCATGTCGTTGGGCACATGTCAGACTTGAATTTGACACATGCATCTCTTAGTTTGCGCTGAAGCTGCTGGTTGTAGGCCATACCATGGGCGTGGATCTGCGAAACAATTAACTCCACAATCTTGACTCCTGATTTTGAGTTGCCTTGAATCTTGTTCGACTTGGTAACTCCGACGTTGATTTGCTTGTTGAGTTGAACCTCATCGATACCCACTATTGCCAGTGCCATGCGTAGAACTTCGGCTAAACGCTCGTCCTGCTCGATATACATGGAGTGTGATGCCTCATTGATGTCGTCAGGGTCGGCTGACCAATGTAAACCCAGTTTGGGGTTATAGTCATCGAGGACACGAATGACATCATGGCAGATGAGAAAGTACTCCTGCCCACGCCCGATGAGATACGATTTCACGGCGTCCTTGAAATGCTTGTAGACGTCAAAGTCCTTGTTGACGTCCCTCGTGGCTTGTAGTAGGTTCTTGGGCATCGTCGGCTTGCTTGTGATGACACGAGCTGCTTTTTCTTTGGTTACCGTAAGCATGGTGTTGTCGACCACCCCGACCAAATCTTTCTTGATCGTCTCAATTGTCTCATCGATGGTCTTCAGCGCCCTAGCATGAGGAGCCTCGCTGAGAGCCTTGATGGTGGCTTCGTTGACAACCGCCGACTCCACATCCTCAGGTATTAAATCGCCGAAGTTACCGACCTTAGTACGATAAGCGATGGCTTTGGCATATTTTCCTGCCAATTCTTCGACGAGAATCTTGACTGCTTGGTGCTTCTCAACGGCTGCAATGCGTACTGCCGTCATGGCACCGTCGCTCTGCAGCTTCAGGAGTTCTGCCTCCACCGATGCCATGAAGCCATGCATCTTATTGACCTGTTGTTTGGCATCATTGACCAACTGCAGCGTTTCTGACTTGGTCTGCTCCACAGTCTGCCACGCCGCTTCATTGCGTTTGTCGACCGTTTCATTGACCATGGGTATGACACGCGCGCCCAGCCACTCCGTGGTGAGGTCCCTGAGCGCCTTCTTAGCGGTCCTGTCGAGCGTCAACCTTTCTTTCGCCGAACTAGCGAGTTCCTTCGCCAGTTTCTCCGCGCTCCTTGTTGGCAACAACAACAGCTTTGCCTCGCTCTCAGCCGGGCTAGAGCCGGGCCCATAACAGTTGAGGAGTCAGGATAGGTCAGTGACGTGAGCAACGCTTGCGTTGCGTTGAGGATACCCTCAATCACGTCCTGGGCGCTCCTTAGAGCTCCCATGACCGTATCATGTTCCGCTGTTTTTGCTGTCACCTTTGAAGGGGATGAATCTATTGTAGATCTACTCATTTTGTATTTGTAAATGCGCGGAGTCCGTTGCTGCAATCCAGCAAGCAAACCCCTTGCTTGATCTATTATAGATCGCGACTTGCGATGTTCTCGCGAGATCGCGTCAATGCTAGCCTAATTAGGTAAGTAAGTCATTACAGGATGCAAAGTCAACCTCGTTCAATCCAATCTGTATTCTCTGTCAGCGCAAGCATCAAACTCAAATATGATCCGTCGGATTCCCTTGGAAACTTGATGATGCTTACTACTCACTATGATGTCTGCGTCGGTGCAGTAAATAGCACCTCTTGACAACGCGAGCAAAGTAGCAACTCTTAGCTGCTACTGCTGACTGCAACGATCAACAGTGGATCAAGCTCAGAAGATGGATTCTTGTCACTGCAACTGACCCCCCGAGCTCACATAGTGCTCCACCTGTGTGGGCTCCAATGTGCGGTCAAAGAGTCCATTGCATGTCGCTGTTGTTCCATTGCACCCAAGGTTCGTAGTCGTAATATTCGTATCCTGTGAGACGATCGACCAAGTTCAGCAACGTCTCCTTAGAAACTGCTTTGGTCATGAGGTCAGCCTCATTCTCCGTACCTGCAATCCAGAATACTCGGACGTATCCTTCAGCAGTGTATTCTTTAATGCCATGGTAGGCCATCAGAATATACTGATTGCCACCAGTGACTAAGTCTTCGAGAGTGAGTGTGTTTGCTGCCTTGTTGTCTCCAAGCATGGGCAGCGGATGGTTGTTTAGAAACCCAGGCATTTTGAGCTCATCAAATAACTGGAGAGCCCAGATTGCTGTGGCACTTGCATGAAGCAAGCCCATGTATTCGTGGTGTGCTGCACTTCGTCCGAAGTGTGTGTGGCGCTTGCTGAGGCATGCCACAGGACCACCAGCGAACTTCAGCACATGCCCGTGTTGTGCACGACTACTGTAAACATCCACTTTGTTGGAAGAATCGCTTAAGATCACCGGGAAGGAATATCCGTAGCCGTCATGCTCAGAAGTGAATCTGACTCCTTGAGTCGCATGTTGGCTCATGTAGGACATGATCTGCAGGATGTAAGTCCATTCCTTCTCAGTTGGTCTGGCCATGACTCTACAGCATTGCGAGATTCCGTAGAGGCATTGAGGGTAGCAATGCCTTGCTGCCCACATCACCATTCCGCACGCTCGATTATATCCCCGCTCAAGGTAGTCCTTGTTCTCCTCCGTCACCGTAGTGTTAGGAGATAATGATACAACGACACCAGGCGGTATTGGTACCTCTCTATGACGTTTAGGCAGAGCAGTAATATCTGCTTCAAACTCCTTAACCATTGACTGAACGTATTCGGTCATGGTGAGCTCAACTGCCATGTCCTTACCGTCAGCACCAACGTTGGACACTGTCCGCTTGACGCCGAGCATGAACTCTGGGTCAGTTTCGCGTATTCCCCACTTGTCATTCAAGATGGTCTGGAATTCGCTCATGATGTCTTGATTGGAGCCAATACAATCGCAATCGTCGGTGTAAATCAATGCGAGCATTTCTTCGCCATCCTTGCGAAGATGAAACAAACATGGGTCCATCTTGCATTTCGTTGCTGACCATCCGTCTGTGTTGAATCGCTTCAGGATAAACTTGTCCCGAGTGATACTCCACTGGCGGCCTGCAGCGGGATGCCCATACAGATTCTTCTTCATTAGCATGTACAGCTTTTCTCCTTTGTCATTTGTCGGCTGGAATCCCTTCGGGTATTGTAAGATGATCTCTTTGCCGTCTGGTAGATCCGCATGACAGTAAGCTGCAGATATGTCGAACGTGAGACGGGACCACTTCAATCGCACCATTAGTGCTTGTAGTAATCGTCCTGTGTGCTGGTTAGGGGCGGCAGTATATGTTTCATCGTAATGAACACCTTTCTGCATGTGCCACTTATCACCAGAAACGCACATTCGACTCTTACGCTTCTCGATTTCGCCATCCTTGTTGAACTTGTGTGTGAGAACTGTGACGATCGGCACGGGCTTCGAGTTGATGCCCTTTTCTCTGAGCTGATCAAGGGTGTATCCGAGTTCAAAGACACCCATATCTCGCAGTCGTTCGAATTCTGCAGTGAGACTCTCGACCCACTCATCTGAGTAGTCGCCGTAGATGGCAGCGAAGGTATTCTTCGGTGCTTGAATCTCAGCATTTTGATCCATCGTACTTCTGCTTTTCTGCTTCTTCACCTTGAATGCTCGAGCTGTGCGAGCTTTACCCAGGTAAAATTCAGCGTTTTCTTCGATCACAGTAATTGCTTTCAGTGCTCGAGCGAATTTCTGCTCTTTAACTATGATCCGAACCTCGTCCAACAGTAACTGCTCTGGGTCGTCAGGCGCAGGATAAGGGATACGTATTGACATCTTCGCTTTGCCTCCCTTTCGTCTGCGCTTGCTCTGGTGTTTAGCATATCGTTGCTTAAAGCGCTCTGCCTCGTCGGCCCTTAGCATGCTTCTCCATACGCTTCCAGCAGGATAAGGGATCTTGAGTCCCGCCTTGACATAACCTATGTCTTTGGGCAGATCGGCTTCTTTGAACGGATTGTCAAATGCTGCTGGCGATAACAGCCATTTGTGATATACATCGTGTTGCTCCTGTGGGAGCTTGTGTCCTCGTTTGCCAGCGATCTGCGACGAGAATCTGAATGACGATTTGGTGATGATCGGTGGAAACTTCTTGTCAGTGTTTGCACGATCAATATCATCGAAGATGTCGCGAGTTGCCTTGCCTTCAATGTCGATGGCTGGCAGCATCTTCTCTTCATCAATTTTGACGTCTGGTGTTTCATCACTGTCGTCTAGTTGGCTCTTGTTGATGGCGTCGTCAAGTTCTTTCTGCGCTCGTTGCTTCAATCTGAGGCGCAGTTCTGGATCTGGTAATAATTCACCGTCCTTTGGGTCAGGCAGTAGTTGTTGATTGGAGCTGTTGTAGATGCGAACTCTTGCTTTGTCGTTGACAGCTTCATCTGACCCCCCCAACTCATTGCCTGAGTCACCTTCTTCAGCATCGCTGTTGCGCTCATCACCAGCCTCCTTCACTATGAGTGGCGGTGGCTGAACAGGTGGTTCGACAGATTCCTTGACTTCAAGGCATCCTTCTCGGACTGCCCTTCGATCCTCTGCTGCAAGCAATTCCGACACACTGGTTTCATGATCGTAATCATCGTCGTTTTCAGACTTATTGTCACCGTCCTTAGAGGGACTGTCTGATGCAGACGGACCAGGCATGGTAGTCGGTTTGATCGGTATTTTGACCATTGACAACTGGAAGTCCTTGATGGGTGGCAGTTGAACAATCAGTGGGTCATTTTCGTTGTCGATCTCATCACCCGGCAACTGCACACTGTAGTTGATGTTTTCTTTCTGCTCGATGCCCAAGATCTGGAATGCATTCATTCCTCTGAGGCTATCGTGAGCTTCCAATGGACTGAACGATTTCGTTCGAAAGCGCGAGCTGGAGAATGGANACAGGAACCAAACTTGTTCTCGATACATGCCGTGAGCCACGCCCCATCTGCATTTTGGTTTCAGTGCCGAGCCGTCCACTTCCGGACAATGGCATAAGCACAGCATTCCGAAAGGCACGTAGTGACTGAGCTCTCGATCAATCTGCCTGCGGGAATACTTGCCCATGGTGATGAATTCGAGCGGTCGCATCTCATCTCCATCAATCGCCATGTTTTCGCGCATGCTGATGATTGGAAATCGGTTGAGCAGCCATATGACCGCTCGTGCTGCAACCTGCCACCATGACCCCGGAAGATTCTTGGCCATGAGAGAAGCTTTGACTTTGTCCTCAATGACCCTGCACGATCGTTCTGCAGTGGCATTCTCCTCTTTTCTGTCAGGACATGTGTAGTGACAGTCAAAGNCTACTCGAGCTCTCATTTCTTGCCATTTCTTGCTGCCNTCCCATCNACCGTAACCGGCACGATGATTGTCTTGGGAAAACTCTGTCCATTCGCCCGCCGAGTCACAGATGATGAGAGAGCATACTGTGTAATGGAAACCTTTGAACAAGGGATCGTTTCGCATTTCCAATATCCAGGCTTCGATCAGGTCTGGGATATCAGACCGTGCGCCGTGTGGTATTCCAACGTAGTATGGACACGCTGCACACCTGAGCATTGTCAAGTATTTGTTTCGTTCGACTGATCGTTCGCTCCAGGTAATGGTGTCCATGTGCCAGGTGTGTGCCGGACGAGTTTCCCTGTGCGGGTCAATCGGCCTTGATATCTTTCTCATCACACCAAGCTTATCGCAAACCCAGCAGCCTGGACAAGAACCCATGTGTTCAAACCATCTGTGGAAAGCATATACAGACATTCGTTTCTTCTGTCGACGCAACCCAGCCTTGACCCCCCGTATCGAGACGTCGTGCTGGTCCCTTGCGTTAAAGACTTCAAACACTTCCTTCATCTTTTCCGCCTGCTTTGGAACCTTCAGCTTCTCCAGTGCGGCATCGTCATGCTCATCTGAGGAGCTGATGTCGTCTGCAGGATTCGGTCTTTTGCGACAGTCCCCAGTTTGCGGCTTTCCCCTTTCATCATGGAGTGCTTGTGCTGGTTTTGCACTTGCTGCAGTTGGGCGTCCAGCGGCCTTGCCTAGAGCTGCGCACATGTGCTCATTGTCATCTGATTCGATTCCTCTCGCACAGGCGCAATAACTCCATACTGCATGCATTTTACTGGGCTTCAAGCCTTTTCGCTGAAACGCTTCGAGTACGCTTCCGTCAGCCAACATTTTGTCCATCTTCTGGAGCTTCTTCGCAATGTTGCTGGAGGTGTTGTGCAGCTCCATCTTCACAAGAGATGTGAACATCGCATAATCTCGGTCGCTGATGTTCTTCATTGGGATGAAATCAATCCACCAGCCGCCCGAAATGTGATCGTATCGCAAGGGTATGCGAATCGCTGATTCGCCCTTGACATTCTTGCGCAGCTCTGAAAATACGATTCCATCTTTGCAGCATTGGCATTTGCCTTTTCCATGGTTGTCTGGGTTTCTCATAATGATGTCAAACCCATGTTTTGTGAACACATGTTCCAGGCCGAGAAGGCCGACATCGTTGAACTTGCCAACCTTGCCTGCAGTTTGCAGTTTGGGAACGATGGTCGCCTCCATGTCAAAGTTCTGCATCAAAGGAATGCCGGGAGCTGCGATGGTGTTACAAACATACAGTGCGATCTTTCCATTTACATCTGCTTTGACGTTGCCTGAAGCAGTTGCTACTGTTAGGTTCGAGGGCACTGTATCCCACATGAACCTGGCGAGCTGTGGAGTAATAAAAGTTTCGGACGCTCCCGTGTCAGCCAGAATGGAATGAATCCTTGGTGTGAAGGAGTCCTCCAGATTGTGTGCATCAGCCTTGCTCGCTACTCGTTCAAGCAGGTTGACAACGCGATCGTATGGATCCTTGTGTGCTTTGCGGACAGCCAGGGCCGTAGACCATGCTCGTGAGGCTCTGCTGCGTCTCGGCTGACAGTTCGGTCCACAGTCGTATGGGACAGCCGCTTTCTCCAGCAGGTCGCAGACGGAGTTCATCATCAGCTTGCCGATGTCCAGCGGTACTCCACCAGCAACACAGTCGAAGAGAAACTTATCTGAGCTGTTGTGTTCGCGTACGAACGGCAGATATGAGTCGCTACAGTTGGCTGAGCGAGTCGCCTCGATCGGTGTGATCAGCCGTGTTCTCGTGATGGGCTGGCCTGGAGTGTAGTCCTCGATGGGTGGTCGCCGCCCTCCTCCATTCGAACGTTGTTGTGTGTTGAGCAAGCCATGCCATGAATATACGGCGTGAGGCAGTGAAGAATGCCCCATGGCCGGTGAGATCTGCGCAATCTTGTGCAGTTTGCCAGGACGCACAAAACTCGGCTGGAGGAGAGGTGTGTTGTGTTCCAACCAATACTTGGATGGAACCTCGCTATCGTGCACTGCAATATCGCTTGCTGTCGGGTAGCGCGAGAAATTGAAAATGGGTTCAGGCCATTTAAATGAATAAGCATGACTGCCTAACTCCTTAGAGATGGCAACTATGAACAATCTAGTACGGGCAGTCGGATTTCCGTACTGCCACAGTTCTAGAATTTCATAGGACACAACGTATCGTGTCTCAAGTTTATTCACGACATGACGCACTTCTTCACCGTTATGGATCTTGGTCGCATTTGCCACCATCTCGAGAAGTGCCACTATTGGGGCATTCTTGAGGATCCATTCTGCTTGCGCGGTGAACATCCATCCTGATTTCCCTTGAGCGCCTTGCTGTGACCCTTGTCGGCAATAGTCGGTGCACTCTTGGCCTGAAACGAGAATTACAGGTCGACGTAAACTTTCTGGTGATTGCTTGAAGGTGTCGCCGAGGCATGGTGCAGCAGCGAGATCCTCGAACATCTTGGCCTTGTCTGGATTGATTTCTGTGCCGAATATCATCTGGATCTTTCCAGTTGCAATGCAAGCTTGAGTTAGCAGACTGCCGCCGCAGCTCAAGTCAGCAGCGCTCCATTTCTGCTGCGATGAATCCCTCGCCAATTCTTGAAGCTGTGCAATCGTATGTTGCTCTCTTATTAGGCTGAGAGTATGCCTGACAGATTTGCGCATGGGCAGCGATCTTGTATCGTAGTGGTCAGCCCAACACGCCGACTTGCCTCTGTCGTAAATGGTGTGGCCCGACTCTACAGCAGCAGCCTTGGCTGAGCTGCGAATCGAGCCTGCTTCCTATTTGCTGCCTTTGCATGAATGTTTCGGCTGCTTCGGCTGCCTGAAGGTGACTGTGCGACTGCCTGCGAGCTCATCATCCAGCTCGTCGGTCCAGTCATCATCCATGATGTCGAACATAGTCAGCCCAGATTTGTTGGACTCCTTCTTGGCCTTCTTCTTAGTTGGGCTGCCCGACTTCTTGGTTCCCCTCGCCATGAACATGTGAGCATCTCGTTCACGCAGGTCACCGTCGTCGCGAGGAGTGGTGTAGTGGTCAGGAAGGCCTTCATCAATCTGGTTGAGATCCTCATCGTCGAATTCCTCCTCATGTTGGTGATCATCATCGGATGTCTCCTCCACATCTATTCCCGCATCCTTACCAACGTTGAACTCCTTCTTGTGTTGGCCATGTGCCATGAGGCCTTTGCCATGACGACTCTCGCGCTTGCGCTTGAGCTTGTTGGACTCCTTAGAGTTGGACTTGGCTTTGTGGATGTGGCTCTTGCCCTGCGTGCCATTGTTGATGCGCTCTTGCCTCTTCTTAGCGAGCTCATTCCTTTCGGCCTCGGACATGAAGATCTTCCCACCAGTTTTGGATTTGAACTCCTTTTTCTTATCCCGCACTTCGATGAAGTGAAGCATGCAGCACTTCGAATTCGGCGGTGCATAGCTTGGAATCGCTTCATTGCAGTTCTCCACTTGACATATGCCTTTGCCAGAACCTGATTTGGTCCGTGCGTTGGCCTTCTTGGCTTCGAGGCTCTGTTTCTTGAGCTTAGCCACGCGAGCTTGCTCTTTGCTCAGTTGAGATTGCTGATTCTGGTTGGTGGCCGAGAGCTTGTTGTTCTTTTGTTTCTCTGCCTTGAGAGCTTTGAGAGCTTTGCTCTTCAACGCTTTCTCTTGTTCCAGCTCGTCTGCTGATTCCTCTTCGGAATCCTCTGCATCCGATGGCATCTTGCGAGCCATCGCTGCCCTCACCGCCTTGTGGTTTACGTTGCCATTTCCCACAGCTTGCACCATGTTGTCGTATCCCACCTTGATCTCGGCAATCATCTCTTCGATGGCCTCCCTGCAGTCGTTTGGATCTGCGCCGCCATGCTCCCACTTGTTGAGACGCTGCTGGAAGAATTGCGGGCATTTCATAGTGCAGGCGGTGTAGATGATGAGACCGGAGTTGTACCAAAAAGCTGGAACCGCAGCCTCCGCCATCTCAGTGAGAATGTCGAGGACTGGGTCGCATGTCGTTGGGCACATGTCAGACTTAAATTTGACACATGCATCTCTTAGTTTGCGCTGAAGCTGCTGGTTGTAGGCCATACCATGGGCGTGGATCTGCGAAACAATTAACTCCACAATCTTGACTCCTGATTTTGAGTTGCCTTGAATCTTGTTCGACTTGGTA
>NZGT01000138.1 GCA_002691025.1 Spirochaeta sp.
GTTCCCGGTATCCGATAACTTATCCACCACCGATTCGGAGAGTTCGTTGGCTTGTACATGAACATACCCGGACTATCTACCGTGCCCATCGGATGTTTTACCGAGCCGGGCAAAAGCTTTGCCATTTTCTATACTTCCAACAACCTTTTAAAGAAGATGGTTGGTTGATGAGGGCGAGTACAGTCAACCGAGGGACAGAGGTTGCACTAATGATTAAACTAAGAAGAAGACCTCTAAAAACCAATAAAATCAACTGTTTATATTGTAACCGAGTTACAACCAATAGAGCGATCCGATCGCGCTGAGGCCGTCATGAGGGTTGCGCTGGGTCTTTTCGCGACGTCTTGCTGGTTTTTCTTTGCCGTGGCCTACCTGTTCGGTGCAACCGTCGCCGACCACGCAGAGGCTTCGGTGGCGGCTCTGTCGTTGATTTGGCACAACGGCCAGCCTCTCTATGACTCTGCGCAGCCGCTTCGTACGCCGCTTTATGGCCCGGTGCTTTTTGCTGCAAATCGCATTCATCTGCTTTTTTCGTCGGACATCTTGAGCACAGGCAAGCTTTTGGGCATCGTCGCCTCGAGCTTCGCTCTAATCGGGATCTTGGTTGTTTCGCGTCGACGCGTGGGGCTGGCCGATTCGATCCTGGTGACGGGTTTTGCGGCGGCGGCGTTGATGGCTTTTGGGTCCTACCCCATTTCTGTCCGGGGTGACGGTCTTCTTTTCTTGTTTGTCAGTCTGTCGATTGTCTTGATGGATTCGAACCGGACTGATTCACGGGCCATGGGATTGCGCTGGTTTCTCCTGGGCGTCATCGCGGGATTGGCGATGGGGGTCAAGGTCACAGCCCCGATCTATTTCCTGCCGGCCGCGGCGGCGGCCATCGGGACGGAGTTTCGCATTCGATACTTGATCTATGCCGGATCGGGTGCACTGCTTTTCCTGGCAGCGCCTTTCGTTGTTTTCGATGGGCTCAATCCGGAGGCGTATCTCTCAGCCTTGGGGCAGGCTGCGGATCATCCTCGGTTGATCTCCAACGCGCTCGGCATTCTTGTGTGTGGGGTGATTCTGGTGTTGCCCTTGATGGCGACGCTTCTGATACAGGCCGACCGGGAAGAGTGGTGGGCTCGTTTCAAGTGGCCGGGGTTGGCGCTGGGAATCAGCCTGATGCTCTTGTGTGTATTCGGTTCCAAGATCGGTGCGGGGGAGCACCATGCCATTCCCCTGATCCCGGTGACGAGCTGGCTCTGGGCCGGGGCGCTGGGCGTGTTTCGTCCTGACGTAGACTCGGCCCGTCCCCGGATCCTGCTTTCGGTGATTTCTCTCATGTTCCTGGCTTTCCTGGGTTTTTCGATTCCCAAGGTCCACGGGGAGACCCAGACCCTCGATGCAGAAACGATACGGGAGGCTCGCCAGGAACTCCGGACGATCCTGGCTGAGGAATATCCCCACTCCATCTCGCTGGGGTATGGGGGGGACTATAAGCTCTCCTACCTGCGTTCTCTGGTGATCGCGGAGGGCCACGACCATACCCTGGACTCGTCGGTTCTGATGGATGCGGATCTACAGGGACTGGCGGTGGGAAGCGATGTGTTGGACTCATTCCGGTCCTGCGAAGTCGATCGCTGGATCATTCCGCGCGATGCGGTTCCATTTGAACGGACGAGCTTCTATGGTGAGTATGGAAGCCCGAATATCTTCGGCCCTGATCTGGGGAGAGTCTTCCTGGAGTCCTATGAGCCGATTTCCCGGCATTCCATCTTCTCGGTCTGAGGCTGCCGACCCTAGGGAAGCAGCCAGGAGCCGGCTGGATCAAACCATCGAATCCTCCTTGGGAGGCACAAAAGCAGGATTTTTACTCCGGATAATTTCAGTACACTCCGTCCGGACGAATTCTTGAAAGCGGGGAAGGCAGGAAAATGTTTCTCGATCTCTTCTACGGATTGCGAGAAGAAGGTGTTCCGGTCGCCATCCAGGAATGGCGGATGCTGGTGACGGTATTGGAGGAGGGGCTGCATGACAGCAGCCTTCTGTCCTTCTACAACCTGGCCAAGGCGACGCTCGTCAAGAGCGAGACCTACTACGATGCCTTTGATCGTGTTTTTGCCCGGGTCTTCCACGGCGTCGAGGGAGAGCTTTCGGCCAGTGATGAGCTGACGGATTGGCTCAGTGACCCGAAGAATTTTGAAGGCCTGACCGATGAGCAGCGGAAGATGCTTGAGGAACTCGACGCGGATGAGTTGATGCGGAAGTTCCTGGAGACGCTGGATGAGCAGGATGAGCGTCATGATGGCGGAGGTCGCTGGGTGGGGACGGGCGGCCACTCTCCCTTTGGTCATAGCGGTGAGCACCCGACAGGGATCCGGGTGGGAGGCGAGTCGAAGAATCGGTCTGCCATGAAGGTGGCCGAAGACCGACGATTCAAGGATTATCGAACCGACAGCACACTGGACATTCGGAATGTACGGGTGGCCTTGAAGCGATTGCGGAGCCTCACTCGAGAGGGTCCCGTCGACGAACTGGACATTGATGAGACCGTGGATGAGACTTGCCGGAATGCGGGCGAGATCGAACTCGTCTATCAGTCAGAGCGTCGCAACAACGTGCGTCTTCTCCTGCTGATGGATGTGGGCGGGACCATGGATCCCTACTACGAGCCGGTGAGCCGTCTCCTTACGGCGCTTCACGAGCAGAGGGGCCTGCGGGATTTCAAGTCGTACTACTTCCACAATTGTATCTATGAGCGTCTGGGGACCACGGCAGATCTCTACGTGAAGGACGCCGTGCCTACGGGCGATATCCTGCGTCGTCTGGATGAGCGGTGGAAGGTGATGATCGTAGGTGATGCCGCCATGCATCCCGCGGAACTGATGAACCCGAGAGGGAACATCAACCCTCGTTTCGAGTCAGAGACCAGCGGCATTGACTGGTTGATGCGGATCCAGGAACACTTTCAGCGCACCGTATGGTTGAATCCCGACCCGCCGTCTGACTGGGAATACACGCGGACCACCAAAGTCATCAAGGACATCTTCCCCATGTATGCCCTGAGTCTGGACGGGATCCAGGACGCGGTGACTTCGCTCATCGGTGCGAGGACCTCGACGGCGCCGGGTGTGACGCGTCACTGATCGGCGCCGGCGGGCTCAGGCCCGCGCGGCCACCGGGTCAGATCAGTTTCAGCGAAATACGACCACCGCAGAACCGGGTGTCGTGTTCTTGCCTTCGGCATTCTTGGCATAGAGCTCGACTTCGGCCAGCTTTTCGCCGCCTTCTTCCCATTTCCGCTTCACGGTTCCGCCGAGTGTGAACTCGTTGTCGGGCAGGTCCATTCCCCGGTATTGGCAGGAGAGGAGGCGGATCCGCCCTCCATGGTCAAGCCAGTTGGAGACGACCTCTCCCAGCGCCGCATACTTGAATCGGCCGTGGATGATGACGGAGCCGATCATCTTGCTCTGGGGGAAATTGAAATCGTGATGGAGCGGGTTGAAGTCGCCGCCGCCCGCCGAGTACTTGACCAGTTGGGTCACACCCGGAGCCTTCTTCAGCTCGGGGATCGCATCGCCTTCTTCGAATGAATTCCAGTCCAGGGGCATGTCTTCTTCCTCTTTTCTCTTTGTCGGTCTAGTAGAAGATGGCCTGGCCGCGTTGCTTCGCTACGACCTCGCCGTTCTGGTTGGTGTATGTGGATTCGTTGGTCATGATCAACATCTTTCCGGTGGATCGGCCCTCTCGGACGCTGAGGTCCGAGATCTGGCTGGTGACACTCAAGGTGTCTCCCGCACAGATGTCGCCGAAATACTCGGTCTCCGTGCCGCCGTCCAGGAGATTCGGAAGGCCGTGCTTGATGCCCGGACCCGAGTCCTTGGGGCCACTGAATGTGTCGTTGCTCTGGCCCGGAATGAAGACCGGGGTTCCAAGATACGTGGGCGGACAGGGTAGGGACCGGTATCCAGCCGCCTGGGCGGCTTCCACGTCGAAGTAGACCAGATCCGTGTAGCCCACACCGCGGGCGAAGGCCCGTACACTGGTGGTGGTGACCTCATAGGTCCAGGGAGTGGACTCGACGCCGATCACGGCTCGCATCTCTTCTGTGATTTCGATTTCTTCTGCCATGTTTTCCTCCAAGTGGGTCGCGGATTCTATCGCGATCGCTCGACTTTGCTCACTATTCTTCCGGGGTGGGTTCTGCGCGTACTTCGGCCACCTGCTTTTCAATGAACAGCGAGGGCTCGGCCTGGAGCTTNTCGGTTTCCTGGGAAGAGAGTTCGTCGATCTTACGGCCCTGAGGCAGGACGCGTGTCTCGTAGGAGCCGATGGCCTTGTTGAAATGATTGACCGCGCTTTCCAGCCCTGTTTTCACTTTTCCGAGGTGACCGTGGAAGATGGAGAGTCGTTTGTGGAGCTCTCGGGCATGCCCCCAGACCTCCTTGGCGTTGCGGGCCATCTGTTCCTGTCGCCAGTAGATGGCCACGGTTCGAAGCAGGGCAATCAAGGTGACGGGCGTGGTGATCAGGATCCGCTTCTGGATCGCCTCTTCTTGCAGGTCGGGCCGAACGGCAAACGCAGCCGCGGCCACACTTTCAATCGGGATGAACATGACGGTGAAGTCGATCTCTCCACCGACTTCTTCCGCATAGTTCCGCTTGGCCAATTCCAGCATGGTGGTTCGCACGGTTTCCCCATGCTTTTTCATGTGGCCGTTGCGGACTTCAGGGTCCGTGGCGGCCATCAGGCGGTCGTAGTCGGCGTAGGGCACTTTTGCGTCGATGGGGATTCGGGCCTCTCCGGGCAGATGAACGACGAGGTCGGGACGGCGACCCGAGTCGTCGGTGGACTGTTCGACGAAGTCGCAGTGCTCGGTCATCCCGGCCGCTTCGACGATATTCCGAAGTGCCATTTCGCCCCATTTCCCGCGGCTCTGGCTCGAACCTCGGAGCGCGGTGGAGAGCCCGGTGGTGGATTCGCCCAGTTTTTCCGTTTGTTGTCCCAGTTGGAGCATCTGCTGGCGCAGGGCGCTGAAATCCTTCATCCGCTGGGCGTCATACTCGTCGTGGAGCTTCCCGAATTTTTCCAGGCTTTCGTTGACGCTCTTGAATTCCTTTTCGATGGCCTCGTGTCTCTTCTCGAGTTCACCTTTTTGTTTCTCTTCGCTTTTGCCGAAGCGTTCTTCGGCTTGCTTCAAGAACTCGTCTCGATTGGCTTTGAGCTGTGTGGCAGCCAGGGACCCGAAGGATTCCTTGAGCGATTCACGGTCTGCCGTGATCTGTTCGAGTCGGGTTTGGAGCGCGTTGAGGGTGGCTTCCGATCGGGCCAACTCCTCCGCCTTGGTCCGGGTCTCCTGGCGCGCGCCTTCGAGGTCTTCGNTCANTTTGGCTTGAGCGGACCGGCCCAGCGCCCAACTGGCCCCCGCGCCGACCAGCAGCGCAACCAGGGCCGCGAGTATCAATTCCATCCGTTCCCCCCCCTTTTTTTTTCGCAGCTCGCCTGGGCCTGCACCGGACATACAGGTTCAGTCAGCCTGGCCGCCCTCATGATAGGCTTTGAGCGAGACTTCTGCGGCCCACGCGTGATTCAGTCGACGGGAGGGGACCGGTAGATCGGCGTGTCCGGGAGTTGGGAGGCCGGGAAGCCCAGATAGAAAGCCATTTCGCGCAGTTTTTCCTGTANNGGNNCCATATTCCGCGGCCCCATTCGCAGGAGTTGCTTCTGGGCGGAGGAGAGGTACTCGAGTTCCGGGTCCGCGTAGGCGTAGCCCACGCCCTCGGGCACCAGAGTCGGCAGTCCCTCGACCTTNGGAGTCGACAGAAGCTCCTGGAAGGCCNTCTNCAGGGTCCTTGAGAAATCGGTGTCCGGATATCCGAGNTCTCGATACGCCTGGCGGATACGCGGCTGCCAGATCCCGAAAAGCGCGGCNGCGGCCCGGGCATCGATTCCACTCGCCACCCATCCAATCGCGTCATAGCGCTCCCAGCTTTCGGGATCGACTCTGAGCTCTTTTCCATCCCGGGTGACCCGGTAGGGGCCTTCCGGACGGAGCGTGGGGGCGAGTTGGGTGGGCACGGAGCCCTGGGCGATGTTGTCGACGATGGCCACGAAACGCCGAATCAGGCCTTCGCCNANCAGGAAGAAGGGCCAGGCCTNGTGGGGGGATAACTGCTGGGCGACCTGTCTGATTCCGGCATCGCTCTCNTCGAGTTCCGCCAGCGGAGTCGGGGCAGGAATGGCGCGTTCAACGACGATGACTTCCTCGATCTCCTCGACGACGGCCGGCGGGGGAGGGAGCACCGGGGCGGGCTGCCCTTCCACCTCCTTTTCAAGAGGGCGCGTGGGGACTTCGGTGGGGGCGCGCAAGAGCGTGAAGAGGCCGAGCCCGCCACCGACCAGCAGGACCCCGGAAGCCGCGATGAGCCGCAGGCGTTTCTTGCGACGTCGTTCGAGGATGGTCTCGAAAACTCGGGAATCGGGTTCGTTTTTCTTCATGGTCTGCTTTCATGGAGACCGCTGCTCGAAGATTCGTTCCCTTCGGATTCGATTTCACGCGAGCATGCGATGGGCCGAGCGCGTCAGCTTGGCCACATCGAGGCCACTTGGACATCCTCCGATGCACGGCTGATCTGTACAACTTGCGCAGAGAGACGCGTTGTCTTTCAGCTTGGCGTAGTCCCCGCGCGCATACCCGACGTCACCGTAATGGGTCGCGTACATCCGGGTCCGGAGCACTTCGTTGACGGCCACCTGATTGGGACAGGACGCATGGCAGGCCTCGCAACCGGGCTCGCAGTAATCCTCGCGTGTGCTGGCCAGATGCTTCTTCAGGAGTTCGAGTCGAGCGCCTCGCGGGGTTTTCGAGCCCGAGGCCTGGAGATATTCGTCGATCTCCTCGGAGTTGGTCATGGAAACAACCAGGGCATCGACGTCCGGGTTGGAGAGCACCCACCCGAAGGCGGCCTGGGGAAAGGTTCTCCCGGGTTTTTCGAAGGCGGCGATGTCGTTTCGGCGTGCCCCGCGAAGCGTCTTCATCGTGATCACGCCGATCCCCTTTTCGTGGGCTCGGGCCAGCAGGCTCAGGAGGTTGGGCTGCTCGGCGACCAGATCAAAATCCTTGAGAAAGCTCTTCACATAGCTCTTGAAGAACCCTGGGTCCTGTCCGTAGTTGTAGGAGACCAGTACGACGTCCACCGATTCGTGATCGATCACGTAATCCAGACATTCGCCGAGCCTCCCCGAGTGCCCCGACATGCCACTGAACCGGATCTTTCCCTGGGCCTTGGCGGTGGCGATGAATTCGTACCACTGCTCATTCTGGAGGCGAGCAACCTCGTTGACGGCATGGTTGAAGTAGACGTCGATGTGATCGGTGCGGAGCCTTCGCAGCGATCCTTCCAGCGATCGCATGAGTTCGGCTTTCGTGGTGTCGGGCTCGCAGCCGACCTTGCTCGCGAGATAGACCTGGTCGCGCACACCTTCCAGAGCCTGACCGATGGCTTCTTCGGCCTGTCCGCCCTGGTAGCTTTCGGCGGTGTCGAAGTAATTGATCCCCTGATCAAAGGCATGTCGCACGACAGCGGGATCGGTATTCCGGGATGATCCGAATGAAATGTCGGAGATGCGCATGCCGGTGCGCCCCAAGGGCACATAGCGCTGCACCCGGCCGTCGTTCGGGTTCTGGGCCAGGGCCTCGGATGAGCTTCCGAGCACGCCGAGGCCAAGAGTGGCCAGACCCCCTTTGAGAAAATCGCGTCGCTCCAGATTCCGTTTCATTCGATTCTCCATGAGGGCAGGCCAAGCAGTCGGTTCCTGCGCGGTGTCGTTTCCTTCTTCCTGTCAGGAATGCGGAAGGAAGGATTCGAAATCGCCGGCATGCCAGCCTCCATCTGCAATGAACTCAGACCCCGTGCTGTACGAGCATTCATCGGAGGCCATGAAAAGGGCGAGCCGGGCGATGTCGATGGGCTGGCCGCAGCGGGGAATGGGTTGGTTTTTGTAGAACTCATCGATGTTGTCCATGCTGGCCGGATTTCCCATCAGGGTGTCGACGCCACCCGGGTGGAGTGAGTTGACCCGGATGTTGTGTCGGCCGAACTCGATGGCCGCGACCTTGGTCATCCCTCGGATGGCCCATTTCGTGCTCGCGTAGGCGATGATGCCATTTTTTGCCTGGAGCCCATCGATGGACGACACGTTGACGATGGAACCACCGCCGGCCGCCTTCATGGGTTCGAAGGCGGAGCGCAGGCCCAGGAAGGTTCCCGTCTGGTTGATGCTGACCACACGATTGTAGTCGTCGAGGGTGGTGTCCGTGATGGCCGAGAAGTGGACCACGGCCGCATTGTTGATGAGGACATTGAGTGGCCCGAACTCGCCGGCTGCCTGTACGGCACCCGCCCAGTCGGTTTCTTCGCGGACGTCCAGGTGGACATAGCGTGCCGCGTCACCGAGTTCCTCGGCGAGGGCCTGGCCTTCCTCGTCCATGATGTCTCCGAGGACGACATGGGCGCCTTCCTCTACGAAAAGTCTGGCTTCGCAGGCTCCCTGGCCTCGCGCGGCCCCCGTGATGATCGCCACTTTGCCCTTGAGTCTGCCGTCCGCCATGGTTGCTTTGCTCCTTGGTGATTGAACCTGTGATGAGTTCTGCTCTTTGTCGCCGCCCGCCAGGGCTTCATGCATGGACGGGATAGATGGTATCCTACAAACATGGAACGCATGACGCTGCAAGTGGTTCACAAAGCGGTGGAGCCCCGGGATGAGGAAGCGCCCACCGGCTTTGTCCAGATTGAACACGGCGAAGCCAGAGGGGTTCTGCTGACACCCGAAGAGATCGACCCGAGCCGCCTGTATCCGCTTTTTACCGTATTCCACGGAGCGGGCCGTCAGGACGAGATGCTCGTGAAGGCCTGTCGCCGTGAGCCGGAGGCGCGTCAGGCCTTCTTCTTCATCCCTCGATCGGTGGCTCCAACCTGGGACCTGATTGCCGGCGGGGAAGGGGAGGACCTCGCATTTCTCGAGCATGCCTGGGATCTCATCTATCGACGCTATCCGATTGATCCGGAAAGACAGTCCGTTATCGGGTACTCGGACGGAGCGAGCTATGCCCTGTCCCTGGCTCTTTCAAGCCCCGGTTTTTTCGACGCTGCGCTTTGCTGGGCGGCGGGTTTTGTCGTGATGGATCGCCGGGCGGTGGGCGAAGAGAGCCGGCGTACCCGGATGTATCTGGAGTACGGAACCCACGACGAACTCTTCGGGTTCAAGGAGGTCGCCTTGCCCATGCGGGAGCGGCTCGAGACGGCGGGCTATGCGGTCGAATTCTCGGTGGACGAGGGGGGACGGCATTGGCCGTCCGGAGACTTCCAGTCGCAGGCGCTGGATTGGTACTTTCAATCCCGGTCAGAAACGCCCTAGGACTTGTCGTCCCGGCAGAGAAGGAAATAGCCGAGTACGGTTTTTTCCTTCCGGTATGCGATCCCGATGGAGACATGCTCGGAGACGCGTCGCATGTAGTCTCGCGTCTTGTTGTAGACGAACATCTGGAGGCCCCGATGGTTGGGCTTGATGGCGGGCCAACCGGCCGGTACCGCGGCATCGGGCAGCATGAAGTAGTCCACGACCACGGCGCCCCGGACATCACTTCCCTCGGCGTCGGTGGGGTGGGCGACGAAATAGCCGGGCCCGATCAACGGCCTGGCCCGGGCCTCGTTGTAGCCGAAAAGTTGACCTTCCCGGCCCGCGGGTCGTGTCCAGCGCTTCTGGAAGTATTTGAAAGCGGGCTGACTGTTCCGACCGTAATGGATGACTTCAGTGGTGTCCGGGACATGGGGAGGAACAAAGAATTCAAGGTCCACGGGAGCGGACATCTGGGCTCGCTCATAGAGGGTCTTCTGGAGGTTGCCATCGACCTCGAGGGTCTGCTGGCGTCTTTCGGCGGGTCCGAGCTTGTCGAGATGCTCGGCTATGTCTTCGATGCGGGAATCTTCGCGAATGAGTTCACTGAGTGTCACGGCGGCCTCCTGAACGGTCAGCATAGCTCGCCTGATCGAGGCTGTGTGGCCCTCTTCTCGGTTCGCTTGCGCCGGGAAGGCGCGATCACGAGCGTGAAGGCTGCCTCTTGAGGACGTAGGGAGCGAGGCCTCGGCCTGCTAGTTTTGCCGGTGTGATTTCCACCTGAGCAGGACATCTGGAGAAGCGTCGATGGGCATGTTGGAAGGGAAGGTCGGTCTGGTGACCGGCGCGGGGTCGGGTCTGGGACGGGCCACCTGCGTGCTGGCCGCTCAGGAAGGAGCCTCTGTGGCGGTCCTGGACCTTCAGGAGGAGGGCGCCGAGATCACCGCGGAGGCAGTGCGTCAACATGGCGGGCAGGCCGTGGTCATCCAGGTCGACGTCAGTTCAGAGGAGCAGATGGAGGAAGCCGTGGCTCGCTGCGTCCGGGACCTGGGGCCGCTTGCGTGGGCCTCCAACAATGCGGCTGGAGGCTTGGGTGATTTCGTTCCCTTGCACGAGACGGATGGAAAGAACTGGTCGCGCACGGTGGATGTCTGTCTCAAGGGCGTCTTTCATGGCATGAAGTATGAGGTGCCCGCCATGCTTGAGGCCGGGGGCGGTTCCATCATCAATATCTCGACGGCGAGCGTGGCCAAGGGCGAAGCCTTCCTGGGGGCCTACGTTTCTGCCAAGGGCGGCGTGGATGCGTTGACGCGAACCGGGGCCGCCGAATATGCGGCGCGGGGCATTCGGGTCAACGCCGTGGCACCCGGTGGTTTTGAAACCCCGGGTCTGAGAAGCTACTTCAAACGTTTTCCGGAGTTCGCCGAGAAGACCATCGCGCAGCACGCCATGCGTCGGGTGGGGCAGCCCGAAGAAATCGCAGAAGCCGTGATCTGGCTTGCTTCGGAACGTTCCTCTTTTGTGACCGGCTCCACACTGACTTGTGACGGAGGAATTTCGGTCAACCCCCACATGCTGTGAGAGAGGCCCTTCTCTTGCCTTTCGAAGGGGCCCTGGAAGAGACATTCGCCTCGCAGCCTGGGACGGTCTAGATTCGCGCCATGAGTCAATCTGACGTGCCCGCCGGTCCTGAGCCTGAATACGAACGCGTGGTTTCGGGGTATGAAACATTTCACGACCCCTCTCCTTTTCAGTGCGAGTGGGGCGGGGTGCTACCCGAATTGACCCTGGCTTGGGAGAGTTGGGGGGAACTCTCGCCCCAGAAGGACAATGTGGTGCTCCTTCATACGGGTCTGTCCGCTTCGTCCCATGCGCACAGTCAAGCGCGAAACCCGCATCCGGGTTGGTGGGAGGAATTCATCGGACCGGGGCGACCCATCGACACCGATGCCTACCACGTCATCTGCACGAACCTTCTGGGCGGGTGCTACGGCAGCACCGGGCCGTCCTCCACCCATCCTGTTTCGGGGGTCCCCTACGCGACGGACTTTCCCATCATCACGGTGGGGGACATGGTTCGTGCGCAACTGCTTCTGCTTGATTCCCTGGGCATCGACCGCTTGCACGCTTCTGTGGGGGCATCCCTGGGTGGGATGCAATCACTCATGCTGGGCGCAATCGCGCCCCAGCGCGTGGGGCGGATCATCAGTATCTCCGCGGCAGCGTGTTCTCACCCGCAGTCCATTGCCATGCGTTTTGTACAGCGTCAGGCCGTGATGGCGGACCCCGACTGGCGCGAAGGTCACTACTATGGCGAAAGCTTCCCCCACCGGGGTCTGCGGGTGGCTCGGGAAATGGGCACCATCACCTACCGATCGGGTCCGGAGTGGATGGAACGCTTTGGCCGCAAGCGGGCCAAAGGCGAAGTGCCTCGGCTGGATGAGGACTTCCAGGTCGAGAACTATCTCGCGTATCAGGGGGACAAGTTCTGCCTTCAGTACGACCCCAACTCGTATCTGTATATATCCAAGGCCATGGATCTCTTTGACATGATTGAGACAGAGTCAGACGAGTCCATCTCTTCTTCCGCCACACTGGCTTCCATTGAGGCCCCGACCCTCATCGTGGGTGTGAAATCGGACATCCTCTTCCCGGTCTGGCAACAACGGGAACTGGCGAAGCTTCTGGGCGAGACCCACCCTCGGGTGGTCTATTCCGAGATTGATTCGCCCTACGGTCATGACGCTTTCTTGATCGAGCTTGATGCGATTGGTGCGTCGGTGCGCACCCACCTCTCCTTGGCTTAACACGAGAGAGTCCATTCCGTGACTCTTTCGGCTGTCTCTTCATTGAGATGGGGCTCGGACTCAAGGTTCAGGGAAGCAACGGGCGAGATTTTTCGTTTTCGGGTTGAAAACAAATTCTCGTGGGACAATCAATAAAATGTGCAACTTGATGCAGATTGCTTTGTTTTGCAGATGGAAGACGGGTTAAACTGTCGATCGTTCTTGAGCACGCTCCTGTTTTGGTCTGGTGCTGGTTGGTTCTGGAGGTCGGGGTATGGAAGGCTGGATCGGTTTGGTTTTGTCCTGTTTGCGTCGATCGCAGCGAGTAGCCTTGCTGCTGGTGCTGTCTCTTGTGGTGCCCGGTGTCGGTTTTGCTCAAAGCAGTGACTTCGTGGCTTTTGAGAGCGGGTCTGTGCGACCCATGGCGCTCTCGCCCGACGGCTCAAGGTTGGTGGTCTGCAACACGCCCGACGGGCAGTTGGACGTATTCAACGTCCAGGCCTCGGGGCTTGAATATGCGGGCTCGGTGGCGGTAGGCGTGGAACCGGTGGCGGTGGCCGCACGGAACAACGACGAATTCTGGGTCGTCAATCATCTTTCTGACAGTGTCAGTATCGTGGATCTTTCTACGAGTCCGGGCCATGTGGTGAGGACGCTGCTTGTGGGCGATGAGCCCAGGGACATCGTCTTCGCAGGGGCCGGCGGGCAACGGGCCTTCATCAGCACGGCGCATCGCGGCCAGCATCGGACGAATTCTACGATTGCCAGTGTGAATGGAGCCGGGGATCCTCAACTGGCGACGCCGGGCGTGGACCGTTCCGATGTCTGGGTCTTTGATTCAGCAAACCTGGGTCACCCTCTCGGTGGGACTCCGGTTCGGATCCTCAGTTTTTTTTCGGACACGCCGCGCGCGCTGACGGTCAGCCCGGACGGGAACCGGGTATACGTTGCAGCTTTTGCCTCGGGCAATCAGACCACCGCCATCTTGGAGACGTCTGTCCCCGATGGCTTCGACTCCGCGTCTGCTGATCCGACTACGGGTGCACCCGGGGGCGTGCCGGGACCCGACGACAATGCGTTCGGCGACCCGGCTCCTGAAACGGGTGTGATCGTCAAGTATGACGGTTCGGCGTGGCGTGACGCGGCGAATCAGGATTGGAGCCCGGTGGTTCGCGTGGCTCTGCCCGACCTGGACGTTTTCTCCTTCGACGCGAACGTATCCGCGAGCGGGAATCCAGCCATTACTTCCTTTGCGTCCGTGGGGACCATCCTCTTCAATATGGCCGTCAATCCGGTGACCGAAAAGCTCTATGTCACCAACACCGATCTGCTGAATCACATTCGCTTCGAGGGGCCCGGGGACCACGGCGGCTCGACGGTCCAGGGACGTTTTTCAAGAACACAGATCACAGTCATCGATCCGCTCACTTCGACGGTCGATCCTCAGGACCTCAATCTTCATATCGACTACACCCAGTTGCACACGGATGTGCCGGATGTCGTGGACGAGACGCAAGCTGAGCACAGCCTGTCGACCCCTCTTGAGGTGGTGGTCTCAAGCGACGGGCAGAAGGTCTACGTGGCGGCCTTCGGTTCGGCGCGGATCGGTGTCTTTGATGCATCGGCCCTGGAAGACCCTGCGTTCGAGTCGAATTTCGATCCCACCGTGGCCAGTGCCCAGTATATCGACACCAATGGAGGGCCGGCGGGCATCGTGCTCGATGAAGCCCACGGTCGCCTCTATGTACTGACCCGGTTCGACAACGCGGTGTCTTCGATATCCACCGCGTCTCGCACCACGCTTCAAACCCTTCCCCTTCACAACCCCGAGCCGGCTTCGTTGATTGAGGGCCGTCCGTTTCTCTACGATGCCCGCGCCACTTCACTGGGTGGCGATCAGCCTTGCTCGGCCTGTCATACTTTTGGCGATGTGGATCACCTGGCGTGGAATCTGGGCGATCCGGATGAACACGTCAAAACCAACACCCAGCCAGAGGCGATCCCCATTCTTCCGAGTCAGCCGACCTTGCACCCCATGAAGGGTCCCATGACGACCCAGACCCTGAAGGGCATTTCGACCCACGGAGCGCATCATTGGTTGGGCGATCGGGTCAACGGTTTCCTGGGTGTGGACCCGTGCAATGAGCCGACCGGCGCTGCGTGCGATGAAGAGAGAAGCTATTTCAACTTCATCGTGGCTTTTGAGGGCCTGTTGGGAATGGACGGCACGATCAGCAACGACGAGATGCAGAAGTTCACCGATTTTACGCTTCAGCTCCAACTGCCCCCCAACCCTGTTCGGAATCTTGACAATTCCCTGACCCCACAGCAGAGCGTGGGCCGGAGTCTCTTTCTGGCCTCCGAGGGGGCGCCGCTCAGTGATACGGTGGCTCCATGTGATGGCTGTCATACGCTGGACCCCGCACAGGGTTTCTTCGGGACTGGAGGAGACCGCACTTTCGAGGGGGAACCCCAGGACGCCAAGGTGGCCCATATGCGGAACCTGTATACGAAGATCGGATTTTTCGGGGATAGCGATCAGGAGGCATCGTTTGGCCAACAGGTGCGCGGCTTTGGCTTCCTTCACGACGGCGCCGTGGGGAGCGTGTCGCGCTTCCTGAGCGCCTCCGTGTTCCAGTTGAGTGAGTCCGCGAAAGCCGACCTGGAGGCCTTCTCCCTGGCCTTTCCGACCGATCTCGCGCCGGTTGTGGGACAGCAGGTCACGCTCACTTCGGCGGGGGGCGCCGAGGTGAATGCGCGGATCGATCTTCTCAAAGCGCGGGCGGCCACCAACTACAATTCCCTGACCGTGGGCGGAAATGTGCCCGAGTGTGATCTTGTGGTGAAGGTGCGCGTTGCGGGCAGCTTGCGCGGGGCCGTCTATGAGCCTGCTTCCGGTCTTTTCCGGGATGATCAGGACAATCTGGTGACGGATGCAGTCATTCGTTCGCTCGCGAGTTCTACGGGCCCGGTCACCTACACCTGCGTGCCACCGGGCGGAGGAAGGCGTGCAGGCATTGATCGCGACCGGGATCTGCAGCTCGATGGTCTGGATAACTGCCCAAGCGTGTCCAACTCGGGTCAGGTAAATACAGATGGCGACTCAGAGGGAAATCAGTGTGACGCCGACGACGACAATGACGGTCTGCTCGATACGGTCGAAAGCGGTACCGGAATCTACGTGGGTCCCGGCGACACGGGCACGAACCCCCTCTTTTCCGACACGGATGGGGATGGCCTGAGTGACGGCGAAGAAGTGACGAACGGTTGGGATCCGACCGATCCCAATTCGCCGAATGTAGTCGAAGTCCCTCTGCTGCCGGGTGCGGGTGCAGCGTGGCTTTCGGCTCTGCTTCTCGGTCTTGGGTTCAGGGGCCTCGCGTCCCGTCGGGTCTGAGGGTCCGGAGAGGTCGCGTTCAATTCTTGACTCGGACCGACGCTGTTCCGTTAGCGGATCTGGATGGCGAAACGCCGGAGAGCCCGGCTCTTCTTTTCATCGGTGCGCAATTCAACGATGGCGCGTCCCGGTGCGAGAGCGTCGCGGGGCAACTCGGCACGAAACCCTCTCGGGCCACTCCGCTGTGCCTGCAGTTGCAAGGGGTCGGCGCTTTCCTGATAGATCCAGGCGGATTTGATTCCGAAATCCGAGTCGGCTTCCTCCGCTAGCGTGAGGTTCATGATCAGGAGTTGGCCCGCGGGCCAATCTTCGAGCTGGATGACGGCTTCTCGTCCTTCTCGGGCACTCAAAGCCGTGGCGCTCTTCTGGGGAAGCGTCGCGGGGGGAGCGCCGAGAGACTCCGATGAGGCGGCGCTGGGTACCGGGGCCGCTGGGCCGGACGCGGTTTCCGGTGTGTTCTGGGGAGAGACGAAAAACCACCCCAGCCCGACGCCGAGTCCGACGAGCAGAATCAGGATCCACGCGCTCCTCGGGCCTCTTGCGGGACGATTTTCGGCTGGGCTCTGTTCTGTCACGGAAGACCTCTCTGCGTCGGGGATATCGCGGTCGCCACCCTCTGCTCAGTCTATCTCGGCGCTGAGGATGCCGCTCAGAGCGCCTCAGCGAACGCGAGCAACCCATTGCGGCACCCTGTTGCGCCCAGCAAGGTCGTGTTCCTGCGCTAGCCTCATAAAGCCTGTTGGATTTCACGATATTGAAGTGAAGAAGGCGCAGCGCCCGGCTCGGTGACCTTCGGCCGAGACCAAACCCCAGTAGGCCCACGGCTCGGCCTGGAACCCTTTTGACATGACGTCGCAAAACAATCCCCATGCCCCTCTCGATCGATCGGAACGCCGTGCTGTGGCTTCCGGGTTCGGTGTGGCGGCGGGCCTGACCTTCTGCTTGATCGTGGTCGGGGCCCTGGTCCGCGCCCACGATGCGGGGCTCGCCTGTCCGGATTGGCCTCTGTGCTTTGGTGAGGTGGTCCCCCATTTCGATCTGGAGATCGCCTTCGAATGGGGCCATCGGGTCTTTGCAGGAGCCATCTCCCTGGGACTCGCTGGATTGACGTTTTTCATGCTTCGTCGACCGGAACTGAGGCGTGAGTTTCGGCATCGCCTGGTTCTTTTGTGGTCGGTCCTGGGTGTACAAGTGGTTTTCGGCGGCCTGACGGTTTTGTTGAAGCTGGCTCCCTGGACGGTGAGCGTCCACCTGATCCTGGGCAACACATTCTGTTTCCTGCTCCTCTGGACGGCCCTGGATCTCGCCGAGGACTCACAGGTTCGCGACCCCAGTGAGGTCGTGACCTCGGGGCTCCGGTCGCTCAGCTATGGCGTGGCTTTTCTCCTTTTGCTCCAGATGGTTCTGGGCGGGTGGGTCTCAAGCAATTACGCCGGTTTGGCGTGCACGCATTTCCCGACTTGCAATGGCCATCAGTGGGTTCCGACCTGGGAGGGGCTCGTGGGGATCCAGATCATCCACAGGATTAACGGCGTTCTACTGCTGGTCGCCTACGCGACGCTGGCCTACTTCCTCTCGGGGAAGGGGCGCCTGGGAAGTCTTTCTGCGCTCGGTCTCGCTCTGGTGCTCCTTCAGATCGGGGTCGGGGTCGCCAATGTGCTCTTGCGCCTACCAATCTGGGTTACCGCCTTGCATAGTGGATTGGCAGCCGCCATCGTACTGGTCACCGCCATGTGTGTGCGGCGGGTGATGAGAGCAGGGCGAGTGTACGGCCATGGGCCGGCACCCAGCAGAATGGTGGAAGCGCAATGAGTGCGGTCGCAAATTATGTGGCGTTGGCCAAGCCCCGGATTCTTCCGTTGGTGCTCTTCTCAGGCTTGCCCGCGCTGATGATGGCGGGGCAGGGTTGGCCGACACCGGCGCTGACCCTCTGGACCCTGGTGGGGACGATCTTTGCGGCTGCGGCCGCCAATGCCCTGAACAGCTATCTGGAGCGTGACCAGGACGCGCTGATGGACCGCACCCGAGACCGGCCTTTGCCGGCGGGGCTGGTCAGTCCCGGCGGCGCTCTGGCCTTTGCCTTGGTGCTGGCCTTTCTGGGCGTGGGGCTTCTCTTTCTCGAGTCCGGTGTGGCGCCTGCGTTGATCGCGTTGGCCGCCATTGGGGTCTACGTCTTCATCTACACCATCTGGCTCAAGCCCCGTACGCCCTTTGCGGTGATCGTCGGNGGAATTTCCGGTGCGATCGCACCCTTGATTGCCGATGCGGCTGTCACGGGTCATATCGGCGTCGTGGGCTGGACGCTCTTTGCCATCATCTTCGTCTGGCAACCGCCGCACTTCTACGCGATTGCNCTTTTNCGCCGAGAAGACTACGCGCGGGCCAACTTCCCCATGCTTCCGGACCGGATCGGGGTGGACGCTACGGTGAACCGGATCGTGATCTGGGCTGTGGGGCTNGTGGGAGTGACCCTTCTNCCCTTTTTCTGGCTGGGCCTNGGCTATCTCTATCTGGCGGTGGCTTTGGTNCTCGGNGCNATCTGCTTGCAGAAAGCCTTTCGACTCCGCGCCCNGAAAGACGACGCNTCNGCTCGCGGCTTCTTTCTCTTCTCCCTCATCCATCTCCTGGGCTGCTTTGCGGCCATGATTCTGGACTTGGCTCTCGGGGCGTGGCTCTAGTTCCCTAGTTCCTNTNGNTCCNTNGCCTTGCCTCNTCNCNCNNNCGNCTNGNCCCATCGGGTCAGGGAGTCGTCCGCGAAAGCGGAGCTGNNGCCCGGATGAATGCNCCGTNNGNGGGNNGCTCTNCGAGNNCGCCNNGCACGGTGTTCCNTNCNAGAGGAGTCAGATGGAAGCGGAAATAATGCTTTCGCGATGGGCTCCGCTAGGAGCAGTAAATTGATCCCTGGGAGCAACATTGGGAGCAGTGGGGCTCAGACTCAGGAT
>NZGT01000139.1 GCA_002691025.1 Spirochaeta sp.
AGCACCAAATGCTCCGGGGGGTGGGGGGGGATGACGTCGGGGAGCAGGTTAGGAGTCGCTGGTTTCACGAGCAACGCCTATCGGTCCCCCGAGGGGTTTCGTGTAGGGTAGGGCCAGGGGCTTCCTGATTCCGGGAACGAACTTTCCCGGTGGTGGGGGATACTCTCCCTCGGGCTTCACGGAGTCGCGACCGATGAAATACCTATACCCTCTATCTATCCTCAAAATGTCTTGAGGGCGGGGAAGGACCGAGCATGGCGGAAGAAAAGCCTCAGCGGCAGACAAGAGTCGTGGTTCTGGCGGCCGGTCGAGGGACCCGGATGAAGTCGGAGCGAGCCAAGGTTCTGCATGAAGTCTGCGGCCGATCGATGCTCGGTCATGCCCAGCGTGTCGCGAGTGAGGTCGACGAGGAAAGACCGGTTGTGGTCGTGGGCGCCGACGCGCAGGCCGTGCGCGACGCGTGTAACGAAAATGAAGTCGAGTTCGCGGTGCAAGCCGAGCAAAGAGGGACCGGCCATGCGGTGATGATGGCCAAAGAAGCCTTGAGTGGTTTCGAAGGCGACGTCCTGATCCTGTATGGCGACACGCCTTTGCTCCGGGCTTCGACGGTTCTTCGCATGCGCACTCTCAAGCAGGAGACGAACGCCGACCTGGTTGTCCTGACGGCTCAAGGTACGATGCCCGGTCGCATTGTGCGCACGGCCCAGGGACAGATCGAAAGCATTGTCGAAGCGCAGGATGCTTCCCCGGAAGAGTTGGCCATCAAGGAGCGCAACACCGGAGTCTATCTGGTGGACGCAGCGTTACTCTGGCCTGCTCTGGACAGCCTTCGGACCGATAACAATCAGGGAGAACTGTACCTGACCGATGTCGTGTCCTATGCGGTCAAGGGAGGCCACCGGGTCGAGGGACTCTTGATCGACGACCCCGACGAAGGGCTTGGCATCAATACCCGAATTGAGTTGGCCGAGGCCACTCGCATCATGCGCCGCCGAATCGCAGAGCATTTGATGGCGGAGGGCGTCACCCTCATCGATCCCGATACCACGTATATCGATGCGGATGTTGAAGTGGGCGCCGATACGGTCATCGAGCCGGGATGCTCCCTGCTGGGTCGGACCCGGGTCGGGTCGCGGGTGCGTATCCGGGCCGGAAGCTACATCGAAGACAGCACTCTGGATGACGATGTGAGTTTTGGCCCCTATTCCCATCTGCGCCCCGATTCCCATCTGCAAGACGGTGTGAAGATCGGCAACTTTGTCGAGATCAAGAACGCGGTGATGGGGCCGGGGAGCAAGTCCGCGCACTTGACGTATATCGGCGATGCGGATGTGGGAGCCGGAGTGAATTTTGGTTGTGGCTCTGTGGTCGTGAACTACGACGGCTATGAAAAGCATCGCAGTACGGTTGGAGAAGGGGCTTTTGTCGGGTGCAATGTGAATCTGGTTTCGCCGGTGGAGATCGAACCCCGGGCCTTTCTCGCGGCGGGTTCGACGATTACGAAATCGGTGCCCGAAGATGCGCTTGCGGTCGCTCGAGCGAGCCAACGTACCCTGGAGGGCTGGGTGGCCCGGAAGGAAGGGCGTTCAGGCGCGGGCGCTTCGAAGACGAAAGCCTCTTCGTCTGACAAAGACTCCAAGGATGGGAAGTCGGGAACCGGGACGTCCTAGCGGACGTCAGTTGGACTGGTGGGTGTACGGCGAGAACCTAGAACGATCAGAGTGACGGAAGAGGAGTCGAGAGATGTGCGGAATCGTCGGATATGTCGGGTCTGAGCATCGCGCTGTGGATGTTCTGGTAGATGGCCTTCGGAGGCTTGAATATCGGGGCTATGACTCAGCCGGCGTGGCCACCCTCGAGCGCGGAGAGATCGAGGTCCGGCGCGCGAAGGGGAAGCTGGTCAATCTTGAAGCCGTCCTCAGGGACAACCCTCTTGAGGGTCGCATTGGGCTGGGGCACACACGCTGGGCGACGCACGGGAAGCCNTCGGAGCGAAACGCACATCCCCACCGTGCCGGCTCCGTGGTCATCGTCCATAACGGGATCATCGAAAACTANCGGGCTTTGCGCGAGGAGCTGGAACTCGCCGGAGCGGAGATTGCGTCGGATACGGATACGGAATTGATCGCGCACCTGATCGATCGNGANATCCAGGGAGGCTCGGANCTGCTNACNGCNGTNNGNATGGCNTGTGGCCGNNTGGTNGGTTCGTATGCGTTCGGNGCCATGTCCGATACCGATCCAGAGAATCTGGTNGCGGCCAAGAACGGGGGCAGCCCGATCATCGTCGGCCAGGGAGACAAGCAGGCTTTTCTGGGGAGCGATATCCCGGCCATCCTCCCGTATACCCGAGAGATGGTGTCACTCTACGACGGAGATTTTGCGCTCCTCTCGGAAGCCGGAATCCAGGTCGTAGACGTTGAAGGGCGTCCCATCGATCGTGACTTCATTTCCATCCAGTGGGATCCGGTCTCGGCCGAACGGGGTGGGTACGACCACTTCATGCAGAAGGAGATCTTCGAACAACCGCGCGCCATCACCGACACCATCGGGACGCGGGTCAACGAGGCGGCTTCAAGCCTCGAACTCGATGGCATCGAGTTCTCGCCCGAGGATGTGGAGAAACTCCGTTCCGTCAGCTTGATTGCCTGTGGGACTTCCTACTACGCCTGCCTTGTGGGCAAGTACATGATCGAGCAGATGGCCGGCCTCCCGTGTGATGTGGATCTGGCCAGCGAGTTCCGGTATCGCGGCCCGATCCTGGGTTCCGATGTCCTGGCCATTCCGGTCTCCCAATCCGGCGAGACGGCCGATACGTTGGCGGCGCTTCGAGAAGCGCGATCTCAGGGGGCTCGCGTCCTCAGTATCTGCAACGTGCGTGAGTCGACGATTCCTCGCGAGAGTCATGACGTCCTCTATACGCATGCCGGCCCCGAAATCGGAGTGGCTTCGACCAAGGCGTTCGTGACCCAGGTCGTGGCCTTCTACCTGATTGCCTTGAAGCTGGGGGTCGCGGCAGGCCGCATCCAGGGGGAAGTGTTGGATCAGCGACTCTCCGACCTCATGCGATTGCCCCGGCTGGTGGAGAAGACACTCCTGCTGGATGAGAAAATCAGTCGGATCGCGCGAGCCTACTTCAAAGCCGAGGACTTCCTCTTCCTGGGCCGAGGCATCATGTTCCCGATTGCGCTTGAGGGCGCCCTCAAGCTGAAGGAGATCTCGTATATCCATGCCGAAGGGTATGCGGCGGGCGAGATGAAACACGGCCCGATCGCCCTGATTGATGAAAACATGCCAGTGGTGGTGATTGCGAATCGAAGCCCCCTGCTGGAAAAGCTGGTTTCCAACCTCGAGCAGGTCCGAGCCCGTGACGGCCGGGTGATCGTGGTGGCCACCGAGGGGGACGAGGAGATCGCGGAGAAGGCCAACGAGGTCATCTACATTCCCGACCTGGGCGACTTCCTGACCCCGATCCTGGCCGTGGTGCCTCTTCAGTTGCTCGCCTATCACGTGGCGACCCTGCGTGGTACGGACGTCGACCAGCCCCGGAATCTGGCCAAGAGCGTCACGGTCGAATAGGGGTCTTGATCCGGAGATCGCCCCGGGGCTCCTTGATCCACGAGTGAGCGGAACCGGGTTCGCGCCGTAGGGGATTTTCTTCCGCCGGTTTTGCTTTGAGTGGCTCTCGCGGATTGAGTCCCAGGCACGCGTCCGATACCCTGAGCGCTCCGCCCCCCCAAGACATTTTTCATGGATCCGCCCGGTCTGACGTCCGGGTCGTGGNCGAGGCCAAAGCGTGCTCAGTGAAACCATCCTTGAGGGNCTNAACCCCGAACAGAAACGNGCCGTAGAGCACACNGAAGGGCCTTGTCTGGTTCTGGCNGGNGCNGGGAGTGGCAAGACCCGCGCGCTCACCNCTCGTATCGCNTANCTNGTGGGCGTTTGCGGNATTCCNTCCGAAGCGATCCTGGCCGTGACNTTTACCAACAAGGCNGCGGGCGAAATGAAGGANAGGGTCGAGAAGNTNCTGGGNCCNTCNGGNAATGCNCTGGCNATCGGGACCTTCCATTCCGTNTGNGTTCGTCTCTTGCGACGAGATATCGGTCAAATGGAACGAAGTCGTGGGTTTGTCATCTANGACGACGCGGATAGCCTCGGTGTGATCAAGCAGGCCTTCAAGCGGGCCGAGATCGACCCCAAGGTGCACGATCCCAAACATGTTCGTTGGCGTATCGATCAGTGGAAGAATGCTGGCGTCCTGCCTGCCGAGGCTCGCGATACAGCGGCCGATGCGGACGAGGAATTCTGTGCCCGTTTCTATGGCATCTATCAGCGCATGTTGCTTGATTCCAATGCTCTGGACTTTGGCGACATCCTGCTCCTGACCCTGGAGTTGATGAAGCGCTTCCCACGGGTCCTGGACTACTACCAGCGTCGATGGCAATACATCCTGGTGGACGAATATCAGGATACCAACCGCGTCCAGTATGAGTTGGTCAAACTCCTGGGCAGCGCGCATCGCAATGTCTGTGTGGTGGGGGATCCGGATCAATCCATCTATGCCTGGCGCGGAGCGGATGTCCGCAACATCCTGGATTTCGAAGAGGATTACCCCGAGGCCGCGGTGATCCGGCTCGAGCAGAACTACAGATCCACCCAACCGATTCTTTCTGCAGCCTCTGCGGTGGTGGCCAACAACCAGGAGAGGAAAGAGAAGAATCTCTTTACCCAGCGCGAGGGAGGCGACCCGATCCGGTTCTTCGAGGCGGAAGACGATCGGGAGGAAGCCTCCCACGTGATTGGCCGGATCCTCGCGGACCGCAATTACGAGGACAGGGTCTACAGCAATTTTGCAATCCTCTATCGCACCAATGCCCAGTCGCGCGCATTCGAGGAGGAGTTGCTCAAGTACGACATCGCCTACACGGTGGTGGGGGGCGTTCGCTTCTACGAGCGGGCCGAGATCAAGGANGCCATGGCTTATTTGCGCCTTCTTGTGAATCCATCCGACGATCAGGCTCTCCTTCGGATCGTCAACAAGCCTGCTCGTGGTATCGGGAAGACCACCATGGATCGTGTNGGCGCCTGGGCGGCCGAGCATCAGGTCCCGCTGTTGCAAGCGCTGGGTCAGCATGCCGAGACCGCGGGCGGCCGAGCCGGAAGCAAGATCAAGGCTTTTCTTGCAATCATGAATGAACTCCAGGAGGAATCGAATTCGCTTCCTCTCGACCAGATGATCGGCCGTGCCCTGGATCGCTCGGGCTATCTGTCCGCTCTGGAACGCGAAGAAACGCCGGAGGCGGAAGCCCGTCGCGACAACCTTCTCGAACTGATGACGAGTGCGCGTGACTTCGTGGCGGCCAACGAAGAGTTGGAAGATGACGAGCGAAGCGAGCTTGAACTCTTCCTCGACCAGGTTGCCTTGATTTCGGATCTGGATGGCTGGGCGGACCGCGAGGAGCGTGTTTCGCTCATGACCGTCCACTCTTCCAAGGGCCTTGAATTTCCGGTGGTGTTCCTGGTCGGTATGGAGGAGCGGATCTTCCCTCACGCCGGTTCCATGGGAGACGAGTTTGGACTCGAGGAAGAAAGGCGTCTTTGTTACGTCGCCATGACCCGGGCCATGGACACGCTGCANATCAGTCATGCATCCGAGCGTCGACGTTATGGCGAGTGGTCGTACCAGACGCCGAGTCGGTTTCTGGATGAGATTCCTTCCAACGTGGTGGAAGTGATGTCCGAGCGTCGTACCCGCACGCGAAGACCTTCTTCATCCAGAGCGAAATCCGGGTCGGAGAGCTCTTTCGACTATTCCTATTCTCAGGAGAGCGCCGGTGAGGGCGACACGCCGCGTCCGGGCTTGCGAGTCCGTCATGCGGTCTTCGGAGTGGGGGTGATTGCGGAAGTTCTCGGTGACGGAGCCAANCAGAAGCTGAAGATCCGTTTCGATCGGGTCGGTATGAAGACGATCATGGTTCGCTTTGCTCAACTCGAACTGGCCTGACAGGCAAGCGGACAAAACAGCGTTTTGGCAAGACTGCTCCTCTTTGGCACCTGCATGGGTCCGGATCGTTGTCACCCACGTACAGAAAGCAGAAACGTTCGGTTTTCTCGTGATTCTGAGGAGGGCTGGATCAGTTTGATTTCAGTTTCTGGCCTTTCTGTNTGGGTGGCGCTGGTGGGGTTCTNGATTTTTCAGTAGCACCGAAAAAATCACCTTGGCTCGTAACTATGGGCCTAAACACCCGACAAATAAGGGGTGTTGGGTGACACAAGATGCGGTATGCATACNGTGTCTCTACGCCGAATCGGATCAGAACTTCATCCGTGTCTCAAGGCATCATGTCCAGAACGGGGGGGAAGGACAGATCAGCGCCCGCATCCAGCGCTCTCTAAGGTTCGGTATAGGCCCGTAGTTCTCTGACGAGGTTTTGTAGAGCATCGTGTGGGAGGGGGAAGTGCCGCCTCCTCTCACACACCTTCCCCCGCTTTTTTTGCGCCCGTCATGGGCTCTGTGCGTCTGGGTTCCGGTTTCAAGGAACGGACTAGCCTGCGAACGCGATGGCGATGGTTCCGGCGAGCAGGCCCAGCCAGCCAAAGTAGAGGCCCGTGACTGCGGGTCGTTGGGCCTTCGACATGGTCTCGGCCGCCCACCCCAGCCCTTCCGCCAAGGAGAGAGAGAGCGGCAGCAGGCCCGCCAGGATGTAGAAGGATTTGGCTTGCGCATAGTAGGGGAGTTCCAGGCTGATCAAGAACAAGGAGAAGCCGAGGAGAGCCAGCAAGCTCGTCAGCAGGGAGAGGTAGAGCCTTCGCCCCAGGTCGGCTTCCCGAAAAGACCCGTACCCGAGTCGGAAGTATCCGAGCCACCCAAGCACGGTGGCCGGAAGGGCGAGAGGGTAGATGAGAGTCTGGAAGTCATCGTTCCAAAAGCCGTGTCGTGTTTCGATGCGGGCCATTCCGCCGACGAGGCCGTCTCCCCAGAATGTGGAGTAGAGGCCATCCCAGAACGAAACGTATCCGGCGAAATAGGGATGATGGAGTGATTCGCCGAAACCGAGATACCAGGCGGAGGTATGAAAGCCGGGTCTAAGCCACCAGGTGGGTGCGCCCGGTACATCCAGGTTCCACACGAAGGGGTCGCCGAAGGCGAGGTAGTTCCCCAGGTAGAACCAGCCNCCGATGCCCGCACAGCCCACGAGTATCCAGCCGAAGCGCAGGACGCTCGTCGTGGGGCTTTTGTCTTCGATCCACCAAAGACGAAGGGAGACAAAGAAAGCGATGACCGGTGCAATCACGAGGCTCGTGAATTTAGTCAGGATGGCCAGTCCCAGGCCGAGCGTAAGGAGGACCCATTGCCAGGTTTCTGTTTTCTTCGAGAGAAGCAGGGCGGCTGCAAGAGTCATGCATCCCGAAATGAGGGCGGCATGGAAGGGTTCGTTGGAGACATAGGCCGACATGTATAGATTCATCGGGAGCAGGCCCGCTGCTGCGATGGCGAGGCTCGGCCGGAGCGCCTCCCCCGGCCAGAGTCGTCGGGCCGTCCAGGCTGTAAAGACGACGTTCATCCATCCCGATAAAAAAGGGAGAAGGTGGAGAGCGATGGTTTCAGCGGAAGGGCCCAGCAGCCATTCCCCCGTGTGNCTCGCAAACGCGGCGAGAANGTAGAAGGCGGGAGGATGGTAGGTGGCGAACCCATACGCGGCCGAAGGAAGTTGGAGTTGATCCCTCAAGTAGTCGATGTAGGCCAGGTGGNCTGTCGCATCAAAGCCCACTTCCACCGGAAGGTCGCTCACCTTNAAGAAGAAGAATCCGATCCAGAGNAGGGAGATGCCGATCAGCGTGGTTCGCGGTGCGTTTTCANGGATTCGATCTCTTCGTTGATAGAGCACGGCGCCCAGGGCGGAAAGAAGGAAGAGTCCCACCAGCCAGGGGGCCTTTCGAGTGACGATCTGACCGGGCGTCGGCATGACCCGGGCCTCGGGGTGAAGGCCCTGATCCTGGGCTCGCCAGGCCGGTACGGCCGGGTTGCCCGGCGTGATGACCTGCCAGGCGGAATCGGTTTGGATTTGACCCTGCTCCTGCAGGATCGTGGCTTGCAGAAGGGCTGGGCCGTCGGCTCGTTTGACTCCGATTTCAAGTCGGTTGGACCCGGGTTGGAGATGGGGACCCAGATCCAGGCTGAACCCGGCTCTCCAGTTCTGGTTGTCCGAATGANTCTCAAGGGGCAGCCCATTGAGGCGAACCCGGNCTTCGCGNAGNGCGCGAACATTCAAGGTGGCTTCGGTGCCAGGCTCCTNGTGGGTGAAGGTCCGGACGAAGACGGACTCTGGAGGGTCTTGGGGGTCTTGGGCGATCAGGTTCGCGGTGACGGGAAGCGGTGCGGCAATCCAGACCGGGCCACCCTGTTGGGTCGGGAGGAAAGCGACCTCATCGTCGAAGTGGAGGGCGCGTAGAGACAAGAAAGCGAACGCGAGCCCCAGCATCAGCCACGCCAGGATCTGCATCCGTTGGATCGTGATCAGAGCGGGCTTCATCCGTCGCCCAGCGGACCCAGGTAGTGGCGCCGGATTCGCCAGAGTCCGAGCAGCGCTTTGGGGAGATCGAGAGGTCTGACTTTCGAACCCGCCACGCCGGTCCATTCGTCGAGGGGAAGTTCATAGAGGACTGAATTGATGTCGGACCACTGATTTTCACGTCCGGCGCGGATCCGTCTTGCGATCAGTTCGACNTCGAAGGTCCAGTTGGTGATGAAAGGCTCGATGAAAATACCCTGGGTNCGCTTCCCGGAGCGGAACAACTTGGCGCCGCATTGTGTGTCGTAGACCGCGAGACCCAGCGACCAGGCGGCGGCGGTGGCAAAGAAGCGCCCCACATAGTGACGGAAGGCGCTGCGCTTGATTCGCCTTCCGAGAAGTTGCACACGTGAGCCCAGAACGATCTCGACTTCAGGCTTTTTCTCCAGAATGGAACGAAGGCGTCCGATCTCGCGCAAGGGGGTAGAAAGATCGGCGTCGAGATACCCCACGAAGTCGGTGTCCTGCTCCAGCGCCTGGAGGACGCCGTGCCGGACCGCTTCGGCCTTGCCGCGGTTCTCGGGCAGGGCCAGCACATGGATCCGGCCTGGATGTTTCTCGGCCATCTGTTCCAGGAGGTGAAGGGTGCCGTCCCGACTTCCGTCATCGACGAAAAGGAAATCGGTCGCTGGATCTGACTCCAGGTGCTCGGCGAAGACCTTCGTCGGAAGACGATGGGCTTCGTCGTAACAGGGGATGACAACNGTGGTCTTCGCCATGANGNGGAATTCTACCCTTGGGGCTGGAACTCTGCCTGTNGCCTCGTACTCTTCCAGGCAGTGAGTTTCGGGGGGAGGGCTCTTTTGAGCGAGATCGCGTCCGCTGGGGAAGAAGGAGAGTCAGGCGAGCGGACCCGTTGGGTGCGTCCCGCGGCCCTGGCGTGCGTCCTGATTGCCTATGTGTGGCTGCAATGGGCCGGTCTGGGCCACCCCCTTTTCTGGCAGGACGAGGGTGAAACCGCCATGTTGGGCCAGCGCGTGCTCGAATACGGGTACCCCAAGGTTCACGGCGATACAGGAGTGGTGTACGGCGTCGGCGTCCCCATGAGTGAAGCCGTGGACCCCGAGACGGACGCCTACCTGGGCAGTTTCTGGGGGCAATACTATCTCGCGGCGGTCGGTGTATCGCTGGGTGAGGGCATGGATGACCCCTATCGACGTACGGCCTGGGTTCGTGCTCCTTTCCTGCTGTGCGGTTTGATCGGTCTTGGTCTTCTGTGGTGGGCGGTGCAACCGGCTTTTTCCGGTCGGCGTGGAGCCGGTCTGGACTCGGCTCTCGTGTTCGGCGTGCTTCTCTGTCTCTCAGTGTCGTTGATGCTTCACTTGAGAGAAGCCCGTTACTACGGCCCCACCCTGGGGCTGGTCGGAGCTGCGGTGGCGCTGGAGTTCCGTGTCTGGCGCGCCGGCCATGCGAGAAGTCCGGGGAGCACACTCGGTTTCGGGACCCTTTCTTTCGGAGTGCTCCTGTTGTTGGTGAATTTCTTCTTCCCAGCCGCCGTGGCCGTAGCGGGGTGGTGGGCTGGGGAGAGACTTTGGCGCCTGTTTCGGAATCCGGGTGAGGCCTCATCGCTTTTTCAGCGGGGGTGGCCTCTTGGACTGGTTCTCGTCTTGTGGGCTCTGGTCAGCTTCATCCTGATGCAGGCCTTCGGGCTCAGTCGAACGGCTGGGATTCTTTCTGAGCGGTGGGGTTTCGGCTTCGGTCTCTATCTCGAAAACCTTGGCCACCTGGTCTTCTTCCTGGCGCGGTATGAGTGGCTGATCCCCTGTCTGCTGGCTGAAATCGGTCTCCGGATCTGGGCGAAGCCGATCTCGTCCGGGTCGGGTCCGGAAGAGGGGCTCCTGGATACACGCCTGGCCCTCTATCGGCTGTGCCTCGTGTACGGGGCGGTGGGAGCGGCGAACCCGATTTTCTTTGAACGCTATTTCGTCCCGTTGGGTCCTATCCTGGCTTTGGTGCTGGCTCTCGATCTTGAGGTCTTACGAAGGCGCATCGCGCGGGTAGAGCCGGTTTCCGAACGCAGGAGGGGTGAGTGGGTCGCCCTGCTTTCGGTGGCGGTGGTCCTGCTGACTCTGGTCTGGATCCGGGCGCCTGAAGTGGGCGGGCGCGTGGCCGAGATCCGAGATCCGGTAGAGGGTCCGGTGGATGCCGGAGTTCTGTTCGTCTCCTCCCGGTGGGCGGACCCCTCGGACTTGACCCTGGCGACCAATTACGAGATGGAGCCCTTCATGTTCTATCTCGGCAGTCGTGTGGTCGGCCGTTTCCATCCCGGAACGGCTGAGGAAGAGGCCGCGGAGTCGGCTGTGCGACCGGATCTCGTGATTCCCCGCATGGCTCAGCCTCGGAGTCTGTTCGCGGTACGGCGCTACCTGCTTGATGGCGAATTCAAGAGACACGAGTTGAGCGTGGCGGATACCGGGTACAACAATATTCCTGAACTCTATCCGGGGCGTGTTCTTTCCACGGTGCATCATTTCAAAACACAGCACGCGGGCGCTTCGGCTCCTCCTCTGGCGATCTATGAACGTCTGGATGGGCCTTGAGGACTTCGTCCGATCTTCACCGTAGCCAGAGGTCCTGGGCCAGGCTCTTGAGCCCGTACGCACAGCGCCGGTAGCGTCCCGTTCTCCACTCCGTATAGATCGCCGGAAGGCGTACGAAGAAGCGTTCGTCCATGGCGGAGCGGGTGCGGGAGTGCAGGATCTTTTCCTCGATGGAGGATTCGAGATCCGGCGGGATCTGGCCTTCCAGTCTGTCCCTGGCCATTTCAAAGAACCGGGCCCCCTGGCCAAAGGCGTCCTCTTCAATCTGGCGTCGCGCTTGACGGATCTGGTCGCGCCAGCCGAAGCGATGGATGCCGATCAGGTTGTCCGAGTGGAGCCGGTAGCGGATCAGTGGCTCGGGGAGGATCCCACAGCCGGAAAGGCAGGCGATGATGAAGGCGACCCATGCGTCATGCACACTCGGGAGGTCGGGGAAGGGCAACAGGACAGAGCGATAACTCGACCGGAAGGCGAGGGTATTTCCGGCGGCCACAACGTGGCGCATGAAGACATGCGGCGCTTCACCGGTCCGGACGCGGTTTTGTTCCTGCAGGTCGAAAAAAAGCGCCTGCCACAGGTCGTAGCCGAGAGGAACGAGTTCGGAATCCATCACGTTCCCGTTGCAGAAGGCCATTCCCCACTCGGGATGGTTTTCGAGGCTTCCCACCAGTCTCTCTACTTTTTCCGGAGCCCAGACGTCGTCCTGGTCGGCCAGCAGGATGATTTCGCCATCGCACAGGGAAATCGCTTTTTCGAAGTTGGCGGTGACGCCGAGTCGTTGTGGATTTTCTTCGGTCCGGATCTCGAAAGGAGCCTGGGCTCGAAACACTTCGATCTTTTCCAGTGTGTCATCCTCGGAGGCGTCGTCACAGATCACCAATTGGTCGGGCCGGCGCGATTGGGCCGCGAGGCTGGCCAACTGATCCGCGATGAAGGACCCGCCATTGCAGGTCGCCATGGCGACAGACGTGCTGGAGCGACTCATCCTTCCCCCTGTGCCCGCTCGGAACGATTCTGGTGGGCGCTGTGCAGTGTATCGCCCCACGTCCGTGCAGGCTCCCGGCCCTGATGGCTTGCCCTACGTGGTCAAGTTATCCTCGGTCCATGGGGTGGAGCGGAATCAAGGGAGGACAGGTCCGCGTGAGGAGGCCGGGGGTGTTTCGGATTCTCTTTTCTGCGGTCTGGGCCGGGATGTTTCTGGCGTGCGGCCCGGGTGTCGAAGAGGTCCGGAGTCGGGACCCGAGACCCGATATCCTGCTGATTTCGCTGGATACCACTCGAGCCGATCACCTTTCCGCCTATGGATACGAGAGGAAGACCTCGCCGGCTCTGGACCGGTTGTCCGAGGAGGGCATTCTCTTTGAGGCCGCCTACGCGCCCTCTGCCACCACAGGTCCGAGCCACGCCACGCTCTTCACCTCGGTCTCGCCGATCTCCCATGGCATCACGAAGAACGGGCGAGAGCTGGACCTGGGTTGGAAGACCCTGGCCGAGGTACTGGGTCAGGAGGGCTATCAGACGGCGGCGGTGGTGAGTTCCTACGTGCTCTCCGCTCGTTTCGGGTATGACCGGGGCTTTGCGTCGTTCGACGAAGATTTCTCCCAGGCCGAAGTACCTGAAGGGGTGACGCTCTGGGAGGGAGATGAAGTCGAAGGCAAGTTCTACGGTCGGGCCGACGATACCGCGCGCAGGGCTCTTCAGTGGCTGGAAGACCGATCTGAACCACAGAAGCCCTTTTTCCTTTTTGTCCACTTTTTCGACGCCCATGATCCCTATGTCATACCGGAAGGCTACCAACCGCCTTTCGTACCGGGCCCCGAGGAGTCGCTCAAACGGAACCGCGTGGTCTTCATGTACGATGCGACCCTGGCCTACATGGATCAGGAGATCGGTCGATTGCTGGATGGGCTGGTTCGCATGGGGCTGGATGAGGACACCCTGGTGGTGGTCACCGGGGATCACGGCGAGGGCTTGATGGAGCGTGGCCACTGGCACCACGGAGTCCACATCTATGAAGAAGGGGTTCGTGTCCCTTTGATCGTGCGTTTGCCCGGGCGAAGGTCCGCCGGTCTCCGGATTCCCACTCCGGTCTCCTGGCTTGATCTCGCGCCGAGCTTGCTGGCGCTGAGTGGGATCTCTTCGCAAGAGGGCTTTCAAGGGGAGAGCCTGGCCGAGGTCATGACCGGGCAGGGGGCTCTGGATCCGACGCGATCGGTCTGGCTCTATCGTCGCCATTATGAGGGGGACGAAGAAGTGGAAGCGGGGCAAGCGGTGGGCGAAGCCTGGGGGCTTCGTCGGGGTCGTTGGAAGCTGATCTGGGCCGAGGAGGAGAATCGGCTGGAGCTCTATGATCTCGAAACCGACCCGGAGGAAAAAGTGGATCTGGCCATGGAGCGACCCGATCAGGCAGCGACCCTGAAGGCGGAGTTGGAAGTGTGGTTGGCTTCGCAGCCCCGGAGTCGAGGAGGGGATGTCCTGCTCGACGCCGAATCGCGTCGCAAGCTGCAAGCGCTGGGGTATGTCGAGTGAGTGGGTCGGGATGGATCATGCGGGGACTGTTTGTCCTGATGGGTGTGTTGGCACTCTCCGGTTGCGCGAAAGAGGAAAGCCGGCAGCCGGCCCCGGATGTACTTCTCGTGACGCTGGATACCCTGCGAAGTGATTGGATCCATGCGTACGGATTCGAGCAAGCCACAAGTCCGTCCATCGATGCCTTGGCGTCTCGCGGTGTTCTTTTCGAGAATGCGATTGCCGCCGCCAGCCTGACAGCCCCCTCGCATGCCTCGATGATGACGGGACGCTACGTCCGCGAGCATTCGGTGGGGACGCTCAACGGGGAGTCGCGCCTGGAAGGCATTGCGACGTTGGCGGAAAGCTTTTCATTGGCCGGGTATGAGACGGCGGCCTTCATCAGCAATGTGGTCTTGCGGCGGCGTACGGGGCTCGACGTGGGTTTTGATGTCTACGATGACATGCTGGGAGAGAGTGAATCGAATCGCCCCGCCTATTTCGAGAGAAAAGCCCAGGAGACCGTCGGCGAAGCCCTGGCGTGGCTATCGGAACAGGATTCTTCCAGCCCTCTTTTCATTTGGCTCCATCTGCAGGATCCGCATGGACCCTATCAACCACCCGAAGATTTTGAAGGCCGCATCGGGTCGGTGCCTTTGCGGATGAAGGGAGATCTCCCTGTCCTGACTCGCAATCAGGGGCAAGCCGGGATTCCCGCTTATCAGGAATTGGCCGAAGTCAGGGACCCGGCCGTCTACGCCGGTCGATACGCGGAAGAGATCATGTACTCGGATTTCTGGCTCGGTCGCTTCATTGAGGCCTTTGAAGCACACACCGACTCTCGTTCCCCGGTGATTCTCTTGACGGCGGATCATGGTGAAAGTCTCGGTGAGCACGGGTTCTTTTTTCAGCACGGCCAATCCGTTCTTCCCGAATTGGTCCGGGTTCCTTTGATCGTGGTCGCGCCGGGGATCGAGTCGCGCCGAATCCCCGAGTTGGTCAGTCATGTGGATATTGCTCCGACGCTGCTGGACCTCGCCGGTCTTCCTGCTTTGCCCGATCCCAGTGGCTTTTCGTTGGCGCCCCTCATGGTGGGTGGGGCGAGGCCCGTTTCAAGAGAGGTGTTCTCGGACACCGAGGGCGAATCCGCCCTCTATGCGGAAGATCGACTGACGCGTGTCCTGGGTTCTGGGCTCTCGACTCGGCGTGGGGATTCCGCTGAGCCCCTGCGCTCGGAGACCCTGATTCGTCGGCCCGACGGTGCATGGCGGCCGGTCCCCACGGACGCGGCGGCTCTTGAAAGGATCTCCGCCTACCTGGAGCAGGCGGTTCCCCCGTCTCCGGTGGGGGCCATGGAACCGGAGCATATCGAGCAACTGCGGGCGTTGGGTTATCTGGACCCTGAGGCCGAGTCCGAGAACTCCGGGCCCTGAGCGACTTCTTTTGGTCTGTGCGGTCGAATTCCCGGTGCGAGTGATACACTTTGGCTCGTGTACCGAGGTCTCTCCGTCATGGCGATTGCCCCTGTCCTCGATGAAGAGGTCAAGATTCGTCATGTCGTACGACGGACGCCCCGGCCTCTGGTGGACGAAGTACTGGTGGTGGACGACGGTTCCACCGACGACTCGGCCGAGGTGGCTCGAGAAGAAGGTGCTCGCGTTCACTCCATGGGGCGGGTGGTGGGGGTCGGTGCCGCCATTCGGGCGGGTTTCGACCTGGCTCTTTCTGAAGGCTTTGATGTGGCTGTGGTCATGGCGGGCAATAACAAGGACTCGCCCGAGGAGATCCCCTTGTTGTTGGATCCCATGCTGGATCGAGACGCCGACTTCGTCCAGGGGTCCCGCTTCCTCAAGGAGAAAGCGGATTTCGGCCCCATGCCGGCGTATCGCAAGCTGGCGACACGGCTTCATCCCCAGCTTTTCTCCCTGGTTTCCGGGAAGCGCGTCACCGAGTCCACCAATGGCTTTCGCGCGATTCGGCGAAGTGTCCTGGAAGATCCCCGCATCCGGTTGCATCAGACCTGGCTTGACGGGTACGAGTTGGAACCGTACCTCTACATCAAGACGATCCGCCTGGGGTACCGCACGGAGGAGGTTCCTGTGACCAAGGTCTATCCCCCGAAGAGCCAGGGGCAGACGAAAATGAAACCCATCACCGGGTGGTGGTCCATGTTGCGCCCGCTCGTGTACATGGGTCTGGGGCTCAGGGATTAGAATCCAATGATCCGACTCGGCATCATCGGCGCGGGGCATTGGGGCCCCAATCTGATCAGCAACTTTTCAAAGAGTGGCCGGAGTGAGGTCCGCTATGTGGTGGACCTGGACCCCGAACGCCTTCGCGCTGTACGCGAGCGATTCCCCCACGTGGAAACGCCCACTGGGATCGAGCCTCTTCTTGAGGATGAGTCCCTGGACGGAGTGGTGATCTCGACCCCGACGAAGACCCACCATGAACTGGCGAAGCGTGCTCTTGCGGCCGGCAAACACGTGCTGGTCGAGAAGCCCCTGACGACCTCGTCGGAAACGAGTCGTGAACTCTGTGATCTGGCGGAGCAGATGGATCGGGTTCTGATGGTGGGCCATGTCTTCGTCTACAACGAAGCCGCCCGTGTGGTCAAAGAGCGAATCGAAGAGGGGGAACTCGGCCGGATCTACTATCTCTCCATGGTCCGGACCAATCTCGGTCCGATTCGGGTGGATGTCGATGCCGCGTGGGATCTGGCCTCTCACGATATTTCGCTGGCCAATTTCTGGTTGGACGCGGTTCCGCTGAGCGCGACGGCCATGGGGGGCGAGTTCATCAATGCGGGAATTGCCGATGTGGTTTTTGCGACCCTCCGTTATCCGGATGATGTCCTGGTGAACCTGCATGCCTCGTGGCTCAATCCACGCAAGGCCCGTGACATCACGGTGGTGGGGCATCGGAAGATGCTGACCTTCGATGACACCGCCGTCGAAGCGCCCATCCGGATCTATGACAAACAGGTTCTGGACGATCGGAGCCATCCCGGTTTTGTGGATTCGATTTCTTCCTTCCGCATGAGTGTCAAGGAGGGGGAGGTCAGCGCGCCCTCGATCCCGCCCAACGAGCCTTTGCGAAATGAGTGTGAGCACTTTCTCGATACCATCGAAAAGGGAACCAGGCCGCTTTCGGGGGGCGCGGAAGGATTGGCTGTGGTGCGTGTGCTGGATGCCATGTCGAAATCACTGAAGCTTCGGGGTCAGGAAGTGGCCGTGGAGTCGGCATGAATATCCCGTTGGTGGATCTTTCCTTCCAGACCCGGGCCATCGAGGCGGAGGTGCGTGAAGGTCTGGATCGCTTGATCGAGCAGGGCGATTTCATTCTCGGAAGAGCCGTGAAGGACTTTGAATCGGCCTATGCGGATTTCTGCCAGGTCGATCATTGCGTGGGGATGGGCAATGGCACGGACGCCCTGGAATTCGCTTTGCGAGCCCTGGATGTGGGGCCGGGCGACGAAGTGATCCTGCCTGCCAATACCTTCATTGCATCGGCGCTGGCCGTCCTGCGCGCCGGAGCGAAGCCCGTCCTGGTGGATTCCGATGAAGAGCATCATCTGATCGATGTGGGCGCCGCGGAAGGCCGCGTCTCGTCTCGGACCAAGGCGATTCTCGCGGTGGACCTTTTTGGTCAGATGGCGGATTGGGAAGCCCTTGAACAGGTGGCCGAGGCCTCGGGTGTGGCTCTGGTGGAAGACGCCGCCCAGGCTCAGGGCGCGACTCGAAATCAGCGGGCCGCCGGGTCTCTGGGAGACGTGTCGGCTACGAGCTTCTATCCTGGCAAGAACCTTGGCGCCTGGGGTGACGGCGGTGCGGCGACAACCCGTTCGGGTGAGATTGCCCAACGGCTGCGTTCGCTTCGCAACTACGGGAGCGAGATCAAGTACGAACATCCGGAAGTCGGTTTCAACTCGCGCCTGGATTCTTTCCAGGCCCTCGTGCTTCAAGCCAAGTTGGCCAGGCTGGGTGCATGGAATGAGCTTCGCCGTGAGGCGGCTCTTCGCTACGGCGAGCTGCTTGAGGGGATGGCGGGGGTTCGTCTTCCGGTTGTGCTGGAAGGCAATGAGCCGGTGTGGCACATCTATGCCGTCCGGGTGTCTTCACGCGATGAGGTGCTCGCAAGGCTCAATCAATCAGGCATCGGAGCGATGATCCACTATCCCACGCCGATCCATCTGCAGGGGGCGTTTCGTGATCTGGGGCACCGTTCAGGCGATTTTCCGAAGACCGAGTGCGCCGCGCGTGAGATGATTTCCCTTCCTCTTTTTCCAGGCATTTCCGAGTCGCAGCAGGTTCGTGTGGTGGAGGTCTTGAAAGAGGCCCTGGATTCGATCGGAGGTTGAATGCGTTGGCTTCCGCTGCTGGTCTTGATTGCACTGGTCTTGGCGGTGCGCATGTTGGGCTTCGAGTTCGTGTGGCTGGATGGGGAAACCATTTTCCCTCCGGCGGATGCCCAGTATCACGTGCGTCGGGCGCTTTATACCTTCGAGAATTTCCCCTCTGCGCTGCTCTTTGATCCCTATGTGAACTTTCCGGGCGGAGCCCCGATCCCCTGGCCGCCTCTTTTCGATTTCGTGGTGGGTGGGGTGGCTTATTTCTGGGCCGATGATGTGTCGGGTTTTGAGCGGATTGCGGCTCTTTCAGCCCCTCTTTGCGCGGCGCTGGCCACGATTCCCATCTACCTGGCGGGCCGACGATTGGGGTCGCCGGCCGTGGGTTTTGCGGCGGTCTTCTTTTTTGCCTGGTTGCCCCTGGCGGTGAGTTATACGCGACTGGGAAATGCCGATCACCACGCCGCGGTTTCCATGATCGGGGCCTGGCTCCTCTATGCGGGGATGGCTCTTTCGGAGACCCAGGCTCCGTTTCGCAGGTTGGCGGCTTTTTCGGGCCTTCTTTTCCTCGCCCGGACTGCGTTGCTTCTGACCTGGCACGGCAGCTTGCTCTACATCGGTCTCATTGATGGATTGATCCTGCTTGCGGGTGTTCTCTCTGGGAGGCGGGCGCTCCTTGGATTGCAGACGGCGAGTCTGCTGGGGAGCCTTGTGATCGTGATGGCTCTGGTGGGCGTCTCACCGGAGCCACTGGGTGGACCCTATTCTTCGATTGCGTTGTCGTGGCTTGACGTATTGGCTCTTGGGGGCGTGGCCTGTGTGGCTTCCGTGGTTCTGGTGCAGGAGACACGCCGGCCCGGCCTGGGCGTGAAGCCCAGACTGCTTGCGGCGGTTTCGGCCGGTGTCCTCTTCGGGCTTGGCGTGGGGGTGTGGCCCGGCCCACGAGAGGGGCTCGCTCTGGCGCTTGGTTTCCTTACCCTCTCGGATGGAGTGGGTGACATGACGGCGGAGCAGAGCCCGCTCTTCAGCATGGGAGGGCGTGACGCCCTGCGGTCGGCCACGCTTTCCTGGGGCTACTTCGCGTATCTGTTGCCTTTTGCGCCAGCGGCGGCGGCCTGGGCTGCCCTTCGGCGCGGGGCCTCCTCGGCCACGCAATCCGCGGCCGTGTATCTCCTGATGTTCAGCCTCGTCCTCGGCTTGTTGACTCTGGGTCAGCGGAGGTATGGAAACGATTTTGCCCCGGCCGCTGCGTTGCTGTTTGGATTTGCCGCGGTGGCTTCGGTGGAAGGGGTGATCAGACGTGTGTCCCCGGGCCGGAGTATTTTCCGCACCTTCCTGGTTTCCATGGGCGCCTTTGCCCTGATCCTGATTCTTTTCTGGCCCGCCCTGGAGACGGTGTACCGGCCTCGAGCCCAGGGGTCCTGGGCCGCTCTCTCCGGTGATCCGCGTCCGCGGCGGGATGTCGACACCAGTGTGGCGCGCACCCTGCATGATTTCCTGCACGATGTCCGGCGGCTCACTCCAAAGACCTCCGGTTATCTGGGTGGGGCAGAAGAGCCGGAATACGGTGTGATTTCACCGCCGAATCTGGGCCACGCCATTCAGTATGAGGCCCGGCGCCCCACCGCGACCGATCCCTTCTGGTGGTATATCGGGCCTGAGAATTGGGATCGGTCAATGGCCTTTCTGGAGGCTCAGGATGAGTCGGAGGCCCTGGTTCGGGCTCAGGAACTCGAAGCGCGTTATGTGGTGACGAGTGAAGAGGCTCTTCCGTCTACTGTGGTGGGTCGATTGCACAGGCATGACGGCTCGGGGTCCGGTGCGCGGTCCGGACTGGGCCATTTCCGTCTGGTGGCGGAATCGAAACCCGGGGGTCTGGGTCTGGGGGCGATCTTTCATGGGCCTCAACCGGATGCGGTGGCCTACAAGCTTTTCGAAATCGTACCGGGGGCCCGACTTGAGGTTCAGGCCGCGCCCGGGACACGCGTGGCGGCTCGCATCGACTTGATCACCAACCAGGGCCGTGAGTTCAGCTATCGGAGTTCGGCCAGAGTGGACCCGGCAGGGTGGGCTCGGCTGACCTTGCCCTATGCGACGGAGCGGCCCAGAGGCCCAGGTGCTCGTTCGGGCGCTGTGTCCTTCTACCGGATCCAGGTGGGGGACCAGGGTCAAGTGTTGCGTGTCCGCGAATCCGATGTCCAGGCGGGGCGGGTGATTCGACTGGATTCACCTCTTGCGCCGCGCCTCTGAGCCCATGGCTTTCAAGAGCCCTCGTCGTCCCGCGAGGTGAGTTTGAAGCGTCCGTCGAAGTGCAGTGTGTGGGGCTTGTCGATGACGACACTGTAGAAGGCCACCCGGTCACTTCCGTCGCGATGACTGTCGATCCGGGCACCGAGTTCGGGGTGGGCTCGTGCTGCAATCAGCAGTGACGGTCCGATTCCCATCAGGTCGTATTCCGGGCCGTGAACGAGATAGGTGGTCTGCTTGTCGCCGTCGAAATCCCAGGTGCCCTTCCGAGCCACCTGGTGTGGGATGCCCCAGATCGGTTCGATCATCTCGGCTCGCTCGGTCAGGAAAAGAAGCGGTTCGTGAAATCCCCAATCAAGGCTGACCACACGGGCCTGGGGTTGGGCATCGAGTCTGGCCGCCAGGTCTGTGAGTTCGGCACTGAAGCGACCCCGACCGCCAGTCTGGGCGATGTCGGAACGGGTTTCGAGGATCACATTCAGGTTTCCCAGGACCAGGAGACCAAGGGCGAACACCACACCGGTGCGGCCCAGCGTACGCCACAAGGGTGTGAAACGATTCTGCCACAGGTCTACGGCCGCGCAGGCCACGATCAGTTGAACGAGAGGAAGGAGATTGAGTTGGTGGTGGGCGCGAACCGCACCGGGGAGAGCCAGCATGGCGAGAACCAGAAGGCCTGTCGTGACCAGAAGGAAGAGCCGCGGGTCCTGACGGATGCTGGCTTCTTTTTCCTCACGCAACGTCCATGCGAGTTTCGTGCACAGGATGAAGGCGGCCGCGAGCGCAATGAGCCCGAGCCCACTGCCTGGGCTTTGTGCCGCGGGTGTGTCTTCGAAAATCCCGCCGGTCAGCATGACCCGGTGGAATTGAGATCCATCCAGGACGTGTCGGAGAACATCGAACCGGAAGGATAGATCGCCTCGGTTGCTGACCGCCTGTGTGCTCGCCAGGAGTTCGAAGCTGGAGAACAGCATGGGGAGCGCCGTGAGGATCAGTCCAAGAGTGCCCGCCACCACGGCGCCCCGTTTTTCCTGCCAGGCTCTTCTCAGGAGCCCGGGTTGGCCGATGAGAAGAGCAAGGCCGGCGCAAGCGAGGATCAAGACGAAATCAGCCCGACTGTAGATGCCCAGCCCGAGAGTGAGTCCCCCGACAGCCGCCGCGAGGGTGGCGCGAAGCGATGAAGGCGTCTGCCAGGCGATGATCACGGCCAGGGCGCCCGCGGCCCGGCACAGGAAGTTGGTGGTAAAAGGTCCCCACTCGAATTGGCTGAAGAAATAGAAGCTCGGGTCGGAAGCCACCAAGGCGCCCATGAGGATGGCCGCGGGGGTGCCGAAGATTCGGGCGGCCCACAACATGGCCAGAAGGAGGGCGACAAGAGCGGTGGAAAGTGTGGCGGTCCGAAGCACTCGGAGGTGGGTTCCTCCCAGGGCGAACGCCGGAATCAGGAGTTGGCTTTTCAAGGAGCCCAGATAGGCGGCGTTGCGGGTGGGGAAGGGCCTTCCCGCGAGTTCGACACTGCGTACGCTGGCCGGATGGTCACCGGCGCGGTTCGGCTCTACGAAGCCGCGCGCCTGCTGGGCGAGAAAGGCCTCATCGTAGTAGAGGCCGAGATCTTCGATGGCGGGCAGGGCAGAGAACACCACGCAAAGAGAGAAGAGAGCCCAGGCCCAGACCAGGGGGCGAGCGGAGGGTTTGTGGGTCGGTGAAGTCAACAGGCGCCCTCAACCCAGTCCAAGTCGGGTCAGGAAGTGCAGTCCGCGGTCGAAGAACAGATTGAAGGGGCGTGGGTAGAGACGGAGGTTGGAGCGGAAGACCTCGATGTTCAGCGCGTGCTCGGTCCATTGCTCTCGCCACTCGGCTTCGGACCAGTAGGTATAGGGGAGGGCGACTCCATGCCGTGCGTTGCCCACCCGATCCATGAACCGGAGGGTCTCCTGTGCCAGCAGACCGTTTCGAAGATGGTCCTTGATGATGAGGTGGTTCCGAGCGACCCGTCGGGCTTCCGAGAGCAGTTGCCCCGGGTCGGCACTGTGGTGGACTGTATCCACCATGAGGACGACATCCACCGCCTCATCGTTTTCGGGCAGGTGCAGGCCGTCGTATTCCACGACTTCGATCTGCGCATCGGGTCGGAGCAGCACGTCCGTGCCTCGGATGACGAGATCGGGTCGCAAGGCACTCAGTCTCCGGGCCAGGCTGCCGTCGCCGCAGCCCACATCCAGCACGGAGACGGCCTGGGGCATGACTTCCGCCAATTGATGGGCCAGGACCCTCGAGCGCCTTTCGGCCACGTATCCGTCATGGAGTCGTTCGAGCCCGCTCAACGCCGATCCATTCCGAGAAGGCTGGTGAAGAATCCGGAGAGAATCGTCTGGAAGCCCAGGGCAGCCAGGGTGACTCCGGGAATCACGCCGCGTAGAGTCGCCGCATAGTCGAGGTCTCCGAAGCCGACTTCGCGCCAGCTCCAGGCCGCGGCCCCGATCAGAAGCACCCCGCCGGCGAGAGCTGCGAGTCCCACCAGAAGTCCTCGCTCCAGGGTGGCCAGCCTGAAGAAGCGCTCAAGGCGTGAGTCCCAGGGGAGGAGACCTGCGCCGATCGCGTAGGCTTTGCTCATGATGGCGAAGAGAATGGATTGGAAGCCCATGAGCAGGCAAAGGCTTGCCACGAGGAGCGTATGCACACCCAGACGAGCGCCTGCGATCTCGAGTCCGGGATAGGCCAGCGCGTAGCCCAGCACCCCTAGACCCATGAGCAGACAACCGGGGAAGAGGAAGAGCCAGCGCGGGCTGTAGAGCAGGAAGAGACGGAGGGTTCGCCAGCCATCTCGGAAGGTGCGCAGGTGGGGCCCGTGCTGTTTGCGTCCGTCCGGGTGCAGGGTGATCGGGACTTCGGTGATCCGAGCGCCCAGGAGTGCGGACTTGATGATCATTTCCGTGGCGAATTCCATGCCCGTGCAGCGAAGGTCGAGTCTCTCGTAGAGATCTCGTGTGAAGCCGCGAAGGCCACAGTACGCGTCCTGAACCGGGACATCGAACATGCCTCGGGCGAGTCGGGAGAGCAGGGGGTTGCCAAACCAGCGGTGTAGAGGCGGCATGGCGCCCGGGAGGATCCTTCCCCCACCCGAAGGCATTCGGCAGCCTTGAACGAGTTCGGCTCCCTCGCGTAGAGCGGAAAGGAAGTGGGGGATCTCCGAGAAGTCATAGCTGTCGTCCGCATCCCCCATCACGATGAAGCGGCCGCGTGCCGCCTCGATTCCGCCCATGAGGGCGTGGCCGTAGCCCTTGGAGGCGACGTGAACGACACGGGCACCGAGATCCCGGGCCAGTTCGGGGCAGCCGTCTTCGCTTCCGTTGTCCGCCACGATGACTTCGCCGCGAGCGCCGCACGCAACGAAGGCGGCCTGCGCCTTACGGATACAAACCGCCAGCGTGTCCGCCTCGTTGAGACAGGGCATGACCACGCTGAGCTCAATGGTCGGGTCTGCTTCGGTTCGTTCCACCACGGGGAAGCCTACCCCACGCCGATCCCGATCGCCGGGCTCCCAGGGGCCAATTATGCGACGCGTGGTGTATGATTCGGGGCACAATGAGTGCTGACAGTCTCGCTTCGCCCGATTTCAGACAGCCCGAGGGTCCGATCCTGGTGGTGGGCGGGGCCGGATATATCGGGAGCCACACCGTGCGTATGCTCGAGGAAGGGGGAATCCCCGTCGTCGTGCTCGATGACCTGTCCTCGGGTCACCGGGGGGTGGTTCGCGCCCCGCTGATTGAAGCCAGTCTGCTGGATCGGGACGCGCTGGCCGCGGCCTTCGAAGAATGGCGGCCGCGCTCCGTGATGCACTTTGCGGCGCGGTGCCTGGTGGGCGAGTCGGTGGAGAACCCCTCACTCTACTACCAGGAAAACGTGCAAGGGGCCTGGAACCTTCTCGAGGCGATGCGGGCCAGTGATTGTCAGGAACTGGTTTTTTCATCGACCTGCGCGACCTACGGTGTTCCCGTTGCGGTCCCGATCACCGAAGAAAACCCTCAAGTGCCCATCAACCCCTATGGGCGGACCAAGCTCCACATCGAGCACATGATGCAGGACTATTCCCGGGCCTACGGGCTGCGTTTTGCCGCTTTGCGGTATTTCAATGCGGCGGGAGCGGCTCCGGGTGGGGATCTGGGCGAAGACCATGATCCCGAGACCCATTTGATTCCGTTGGTGATGCAGGTCGCGCTGGGGCAGCGGGAATCCATCATGATTTTCGGAGACGACTATCCCACGCCGGATGGCACCTGTGTCCGCGACTACATCCACATCCTGGATCTCGCGGATGCCCACCTGCGGGCGCTTGGGCGGCTTCAGGAGGGTGAAAAGCAGATCGCCTGCAATCTGGGGACGGGCGAGGGGTACTCGGTCAAGCAAGTCATTGACGTGGCGCGTACTGTCACAGGCCACGCGATCCCGGCCGTCCAGGGTCCCCGTCGGCCGGGTGATCCGCCGGAGTTGGTGAGTGGCGGGTCACTGGCGCGCGATCTCCTGGGTTGGTGGCCGACTCGCTCCTCTTTGGAGGAGATCGTTCGGGATGCCTGGCGATTCCATCAGGCTCATCCCCATGGCTATGACGACTGAACGATCTCGATGTCCGCGAGAAACCCCGGTAGGAGTGGGACCCTGAATAAGAAGGCCGGAAAAAAGAGTCCCAGACAGGCGCAGCGCCCTGAGGTCGAATCTCCGGTGCCGCTTTCCCCGATGGCACAGACCCTGCTTCTCTGGGGAGCCTTCTTCCTGATCGGTCTTTTCGTATATGGGCCTGCGCTGGACGGCGCTTTCCTCTCGGATGACTTTCATTATGTGGCGACCAACGAGTACGTACACACGCCCAATGTTTCCAACCTGATCGCGATCTGGAATCCACAGAGTGAAGTGACCGTCCTGGTCGAGAACTACGCGCCCGTTCATCTGATGCTCCATTCGCTGGAGTGGCAGTTTTTCGGTTCCAGTGTCCAGGGCTACCACGTCGTCAACATCCTGCTTCATGCTTTGGCTGCAGCGATGTTGGTCAGTGTGTATCGCCGTAGTGGGATCGGAGTCTGGGCGGCGGCGGCGGGTGCTGCGTTCTTCTTTCTTCATCCGGCGAACGTGGAGTCGGTGGCCTGGATTTCCCAGATCAAGAGCGCATCGGCGCTGGTTCTTTCACTGGGCGCACTTCTGCTGCATGCTCGGCATCCGGCTCCGGCTCTCCTGCTGTTCGCTTTGGCCCTGCTGGCCAAGCCTTTTGCCGCGTTCGCCCTGATCGTGGTGGTGCTTTTTACCTGGGTGCGTGCGGCGCCGAACCGGGACGAGGGGGTCGCCAAGGCTCCGGCCTTTCCGGCTCACTGGGGTTGGCTCGGAGCGTGGTTGGCTGTGGTGTTGCTGTATGCCTCCGTGGAGTCCTCGGCGTTTTCTGAATCGGCCGCCATGACGCCGCCTCTGTATTCGGACGTCTGGGTTCGCGTTCTCATGATCTTCAGCGTGGCTCTTCGCTATAGCTGGATGAGCCTCAGTGGACGTGGGCTCTCGACTTTCCATGAACCCCTTCCCGTCAGCGGCCTCGCGGACCCCTTCCTCATCGGCGGCGTTCTGGTCGTGCTCCTGCTTGGCCTCTGGACGGGTTGGGCTCTTCTCAAGCGGCGCGAAGAGGGCGTCTACCTGATGTGGGCGGCGGTGAGTCTGGCTCCTCTTTCTGGAGTCATTCCGCTTCCCTATCCCATGGCCGATCGGTATCTGTATTTCATCCTGCCCGGCCTGATTGGTGCATTCCTGCTGGGCGGGGCGCGCTGGTCCAGGGGCCTGGCGGGCCGCTGGGAACTCGACCTGCAGAAGAGGAAGCGGATTCGTGCAGGGGCCATGGTTGTGCTGGGTCTGGTCCTGATCCATGCGGGTCAATTGACCTACGACCGCGCGCATGTTTTCGTGTCGCCGGAGTCGTTGATGTCGGATGCCGAGCGCAACTATCCAGAGGGTGTTGCGTCGAGTACACGGAGGGCCACGCGCGCCGCGCAACAGGGCCGCTTCGACGATGCGGTGCGCTTTCTCCAGGTCGCCCGCGTGCGGGGTTACAATCGGGTGGACAACCTGTTGCAGGATCCTTCGTTCGGACCCATGCAGAATCACCCTGATTTCGTGGCGATCAAACACGAGATGGCGGATGACTGGATCGATCGTCTCTCGAAGAAAGAAGACATCAGTCACTATACGGCGCGCGCACTCGCTCAGGCGTATATCGTCAAGGGTCGGTATGCAGACGCAGCCGAGGTGCTTGAGGGGGCTGCCTCAAGACCCGGTCCCATAGGCGATGCCCTTCAGCAGGATGCCCAGGATGTCCGAGGCGAGATCGCATTCCGGAATCGTCTCAAGGCCGCTGAGCGGGCTCGCAAGTCAAACGCCCCCTAGGCCTTCGTTTCTCTCAAGAGGCCTGGGCGCTTGATTCTCCACCGAGGGTGTCGCGGAGTTCTTGTGCGGGTCCGAAGAGGGGATCGATCTCCAGAGCGGCATCCAATTCCTCCCTGGCCTCTTCGGCTCGGCCCATCTCGATGAGTGCCAGAGCCAGGTGGTAGTGGTACTCGGCACGGGGCGTGGATGCATTGTCGATCACGTAACGGAATTTCCAGTAGGCGACGCCGGCCTTCCCCTGTTTCAGGTACACGAACCCGAGTGTGTCATTGGCGTCGATCTGCTCGCCTGGGGAATCGACAGCGAGCTGAGCGAGTTGCTCGGCTCTTTCCAGATCACGGCCCTGCTCGGCCAGGAGGAGCGCAAGATCGTTTTTGACGTGATGGAGTTTGCTCCCCGCTTGCAAGGCACGCTCGTAGAGCTCGATGGCTCGCTCGGGCTGTCCCGAGTGCATTTTGAGTCGCGCCAGCAGAGCCGTGCGATCGGCCGTCAGCTTGCCCGCCTCGGCCGCTTCCTCCAGCATGGCGATGGGTCGGGATGGATCCGCTGAAGCCAGGTAGGCGAGGGCCTGGATTTCATAGGACTGTTCGGCGACGCGAGGTGTGAGAAGGCGCGCTCTTTCGGCATCGTTTCTCGCGTCCTTGAGCCGTCCCTGGGAAAGGTGGATCCGGGCTCGCACCAGATACGGAGGGCCCAGCCAATTGCTCGGCTCGATGATCTGGTTGACGCGGGCCATGGCTGAGTTGGTTCGACCCGCCTTGAGGTCGCTTTCGGTGAGGGCCTCAAGCACTTTCATGTTCTGGGGTTCCCGAGAGAGGGCATCCGAGAGCGCCTGATAGACGACTTCCGGTCGGTTCGAGTTTTCGCGCTCTTGCCGGTGGAGTTCCAAAGCGATGGCGGGTTGTCCGGGATCCTGGCCCAGCACCCGCATCAACATCTTGCGACCGACGCCCGGGGCGCGCGATGCGTAGTAGGACCGGGCCAGCATGATTTCTTCCTGTGTGGAAAGCGGGCTGACGCTTCGAAGCTGGATCAGGGATGCGGCGGCTCTTCGGTATTCTCGTAGATTGAACTCGATCTGTGCTTTCAGTCTCAAGGTGGCGGGATTGGGTTCCCGCGCGGTGGCCATGGCTCTGTTGATCTGTTCGAGGGCCTCCGCGTTGAGTCCCTGCTTCATCAGGGCGTTGGCTGAAATCTGATACTCCAAGGTTCCCTTTGCATGTTCCGGGAGTTCGGAGATGGTCCTCACCGCGCCGACATAGTTCTGGGTGAGCAGCGCATGACGCGCGGCCAGTTGAGGGATCCGGGGGTCCTCGGGGAATTCGGTCCGGTATTTCCGTAACGTGGCTTCGGCGTCACGAAGACGCATGTCCCGGTGCTGGAGGTTGAGTATCTCGGCGAGTCGGGCCGCATCCGTGTCGTCGCCCGTCAACCCGTCCTGCAGGTAGGCCAGTCCGCTTTCTGGACCGAGTTTGGCCGAAAGGTGTTCCGCGTAGATCACCTGCATGGCGAGATTGCCTTCGGCATTTTCCAGGATCTGTTGATAGGCGGCGTCCCGGTCTTCTTCGGAAGCCCCTTGGTAGAGGCTTGCCTGATAGGTCCAGGCTTGCAGGTCCTGCGGTGCTGCGGAGATCCACTGCTTGAGGATCTCCTGCGCCATTTCTGCATCTTGATCGCGAATGGCGAACTCCATCATCTGGTTGAAGGCCGCGATCTGTTCGGGTCGAGGGGAGTCGTCGAGGGATTGAGTCAGGAGGCTCTCATAGATCTGCCGAGCCTGCTGCCTTCGATTCCCCATGGCCCTCGACAGGGCTTTGGCACGACGCAATTCCGCTTCAAGTCTGCGCGTGCCGCCTTTGTTCAGATAGCTTTGGTAGTTGCTCGCAATGCGGCCCAATTGATTCGGGGAGACACGGGCGAGGGGATTCTTGAGTTTCGCATTCCGGTCGATGGCTTCTTCCGTTTCTGCGAGGAGCCAGTTGACTTCGGGTTCGTACGGACTCCGCTTTTCCGCTTCCTTGATGAGCGACCGTGCTGAATCCAATTTGTTCTGATGCAGGGCGAGCCTGGCTTTCAGCAACCAGGCCTGTGCGCTTTCGGGGTTCGCCTCCAGCATCTGTTCACTCATGGCTTCGGCCGCCGACGGATCCGTCTGGACGAGGATCTCGCCGAGGCGCAGGGAGGTCTCCGGATCATCGGGCCGGATGGAAAGGGCGTCCTTGTAGAAATCGGCCGCTTCCATGTAGTGACCCGATTGGGCGAAGACCTCGGCGGCTCGTAGGTTCAGTTCGAGATCGTCCGGTTTGAGTCGGGTGGCCTGATAGAATTCGATCAGGGCTTCCTGGTTCCGCCCCTCCCGCAAGTAGGCCTCGGCATTTTCACGATGTCGGTCTGCGCTGTCCGTGAATAATCCGCAGGCCATCAGAAGAGCAGGGAAACAGGCAGAAAATGCGATCCAATGCAGTGGCGTCGCTCGTTTTTCAAGCAATGGCTTGTGCATTCTTCGTCCGGCCTAGGAGCCCTGCAGGCGCGCGAGTTCCTGTTGAGCGGCTTCGGTTTCAGGAAAGCCGGGTTTCTTGAGTGCCTCGATCAGGAGGGTGCGTGCGCCCTCCCTGTCTCCTTGGGCGACGAGAGCGGTCCCCAGTCGGTAACGGATGGATCCTGAATCCGGTCTCGCCTCGAGGGCCTTGGACAAGGTCTCGACGGCTTTGTCAGCCTCTTCTCTTTGCAGGTAGACGTAGCCCAGTGTGTCCAAGGTATCGGCATTGGATTCGGTTCTGACCGCTCGCTGTGCGAGTCGGAGGGCCTTCTCGAGTTCGCGTTGATCACTGGCCAGGATCCAGGCCAGATCATTGTTGGCCCCGAGCGTGGAGGGGTCGGCTTCCAGGGACCGTTGCAGGTATTCCTCGCCGGAAGCCGTATTGCCGTTCATCAAGGCCAACTGGCTCAGGAGGTAGAGGCTTTCGCTCGACCTCGGTTCGGATTCAAGCGAGCGGTTCAGCAGTGCTTGCGCGCCTGGAAGGTCGCCCTGGTCACGGACGAGTTCCGCTTTGGCTCGCAGTGTTTCGGCTCGGTCTGGTTCGGCCAGGAGGGCGCGATCAAAGGCGGCCAGCGCCTCGGTGCTGTTTCCGGAGAGTTGATGGAAGCGGCCAAGCAGGTCCTCGGGTCCGGCCGACGATGGATTGGCGGCGGCGGCGGCCTGGATGGCGGCCAACGCCTGTGTGTCCTGCCCCAGGACCAGGTGGTCGGAGACCAGGGACCGCAACGCATGGCTATTGGCGAGGTCGGTGAGGTCGAGTTCGGAAGTAAGGATGACATCCAGAGCGGCCGCGGATCCCGCCCTCTTGCGGGCCAGTTCCGCGAATTCGACATGCGACACTTCAGAGTCCGGAAAGCGGGATCGAAGGCGGCTGAGTATGGCTTCTGCCTGTTCGTTGGCCCCGGCCGCCATGGCGGCTCGAGCGGCCACCACATGAGCCTTGCCGTCGGGATCCGGTCGATAACGGATCTGTCTCTCTGCGAATTGGAGGGCCAGACCATACTTGCCCATCTGGTAATAGATCTCCGCCATTCGCAGCGCAGCATCGTTTTCGCCTTCGCCGGTTCGGATGGCCTCCCGGTATTCTTCGAGAGCCCGGGCGCGATCACCGACATTGAGAGCCGCGACGCCAGCGAGGTAACGGGCCGCGGCGTTGTTGGGCCAGAGGATCAGGCCTTGATCGAACTTGGCCAGCGCTTCCTCCGGCCGATTCATTTTGAGCAGGATGGTCCCCTCGAGAAGGAGCTTGTAGCTCGGTTCCTCGATGCTGTTCGCGATCTGGCGGGCTCTCTCCAGGTCTCCTTCCGCAATCAGGATGTCGGCGAGACTGAATTGGGTGGCGGGGGAAACATCGCGCGTTCTCTGTATGGCTTCTTCGAAGGCTTCACGGGCCAGAGCCGGGTTTGACTGACTCATGTGGAAGTCGGCGAGCATCCGCCAGGCGGCGGCCGTATCGAAGAGTTCCACGGACTCGCGGTACGTGGCCTCGGCTTCTTCCGGTCGGCCTGCGCGAAGTTGAGCGTCGGCGAGTTTGCCGCGCAATCGAAGGTCTTCCGGCGTGGCGGAGACCGCCCCCTGCCAGATGAGGATCACCCTCTCTGGATCATTTTGTTCCGTAAAGAAGTCCGAGGCCAGTTGTTGGAGGATGGCATCTTCGGGGAAACGCCCGAGGCAGTCTTCGAATGTGTTCTGTGACGTTTTCAGCGTTTCATCGCGGGACTTGTAGAAGAGCGCAAGAGCGGCGCACTTCCGACCGGCATCAGCCGGGTTTTCGGATTCAGAGGCGCGTTTGGCGATGGAGGTCAGGGCGGCTTCAGCCTCTTCCATCCGGCCCAGATCCATGAGCGCGCCCGCACTGAGAAGAGGGCCGGCTTCTTCTTCGGGATTCAATTCGATCAGGCGTTCGGCGTCGATGAGAGCCTTTTCCGGAAAGCCGCTACTCAGGTAGGCGGTTCCTCGGGACGATATGGCGAGCCAGTTTTCGGGGTCTCTCTCGATCACCCGGGAGAAGCTCCGGATCGATTCTTCGGGGGCGTCTCCGGAAAGGAGTGTGGAACCGAGCAGGAGCCCGGCCTGGACGCCGTATTCATCGGACTCGCTGGCTTTTCGCAGAGGCCATACGCCCAGGCTGCCTCGGCCGGTTCGAACCAGGGCGATGCCGAGGCGATAGCTGGCTTCGGCATTGTTTGAATCTTCGGCGATCAACTTTCTCAGCGGAACAATGGAGGCTTCGAATTGACCGGCATCCTGCAGTGAGCGGATTTCGTTGAGCTGTGATTGTGTGCTCTGGCTGCACGCAAAAAGACTGAGCGTGGCGATGAGAGTGATCCACGTAAGAAAGCGCTTCCGCTCAATCATGTTCTTCCTCTTTTGGCTTGTGTTCCGCGACTCTCGGCCATTCATACGGTGCCTGATCTCCTCACCCACGAGGGGTGCTTTGAGTTGCCTCGGAATCGGAAGCATAGGATGCTGAGCGGTCGGACTCCAAGCGACTGCGCTTTGCCCTGATCTTCTTCGGCACGGTGAGGCCTTGAGCTAATCCCTCTTTTTCTTCTACGCGCGGTTGACCCCTGCGAGGGGCTGCGAACGCGAAGGGTGTGGCATTGAGAACGCAGGGGATCGCAGTCAGTTCATTTCCACGGAACAACAAGCTTCCCCGGAGGGCATATTACCCCAGGGGAATCCGGGGCGGCCCTCTTGGGGCTCGACCAACGCCCTGATGTGCTTATCACTCGAAATTCAGCGGGAGTTCGTCACTTCCTGGATGCCCACGGCACTTATTTTTGTGGGAAAAGCAAAAAAATGAGGCTTTCTTAAAAAGTTCTGGACAGCCTATATCGTCTCCGGGCATAGTGGCTGATGAAGAGGAAGGTTTCCAAGCCTTTCATGACCGTTTTCTTCTGAGGAAAACAAGCAAGAAGCTTCGAAAATCAAGACCCAACCTGGATTCAAACTTCAAGAAGTTCATACAGCAATTTTAATCAATCATGTAAGGGGCCAAATATGATGTTACGAAAGTTAGTAAGCATGGCCGTTGCTATAGGGATTGTCGGTTTCTCGGCTAGTACAGCCTGGGCCGCCGCATTCATCCCGGGTGGCAGCGAGTTGTCCATCAAGATTGCCAACCTTCCCCGCCTTGCAACCTCTGGTGATCCGACGAAGATCGCGGACGTGACCCTGAGCGGCGGAACTCTGACGGTGGGTGCGGATGTCTTTTCGACGGCAGGTCTGACGGTGGGAACCACTCTTTTGACAAGTGTGGCCTTGATGCAGAACCTGACCCTGAATGTCGATAACAATGCCGGAACCTTGCAGACTGGCTTCTCGGCGACGCCGAGTTCGACAGTGCCTGGTGGCTACACCCCCGGTAATCCCTGGGGCGGTAACCTCACCGGTGCGGGCAAGTTGACCGGTTCCGAAAGCCTCTGTGGCGGCGGTTCGGGTTGTCTCGGTGGTCGTAACCTGACCCTGAACGGATCGCTGATCATCTCGGCGGCCGGTGGGCTGGTTCTTCCCTTCCCCATCGATGCGGTGGGTCGTGGCGGAACAGGCAGTGTGTCCCTCGGTGGCGCGGTGCTCTCGGCCAACGGTGGTCCCTGGATCACAGGTAAGGCTCGACTGACAGGTCTCAACACGAACGTGCTTCTGGTTCCCGGTCGTGGTGGTCAAGTGGGTGTGGGTGTAACCCTCGACCTGGCGACGACGGAAACCTCAGTCGGCGTGACGACCATGGGTGGTCTCACCAGCACGGTGACAGCGACCGCTCCTGCCCGCCTGACGGAGGGCACAGTGACGCTGACCGGTACCAATAGCCTGACTGCTTCGGGTGCCGGTTCGGTGACCTTGATCTCACCGACGGTCATCAACACAGGCGCTCTCGCCCTCGGCAACCTGCCGGGTGTGTGGCGCACGAGCTTCAAGTTCGTGCCGGAGCCCGGTACTGTGTTGTTGCTGGTCAGTGGTGCGGCGGGTCTGGCCTTCATCGGTCGCAAGCGGATGAAGAGCTGATCCAGTCACCGGAACCATGCAACATGGGGCTCTGAGTGAGCCCTGATCTAAGCGGCCATCCCTGGCTTCCAGGGGTGGCCGCTCTCTTTTTGGGCCGCCCCCGGGCGCTTGG
>NZGT01000140.1 GCA_002691025.1 Spirochaeta sp.
GAACGCATTGGGGCCAGCGTTCATCGCGTGCCCACGGAACACAAAGACTCGCCCCCATGGAGACCCGAATGGCTTTTCGATAAAGCGGGTCACAGCTCCGAGCACACATCAGCACCGCGTCGGCTCCCAGGGCACGGGCCGTTCGGAAGAGGCCTCCGACATTGTCATGGTTTCCCAGGTTCTCGAGCACCACCACACACGAGGGCTGCGGCGCTTTCGGGAGGCGAGCCATCAGGGGCAGCACCCCTTCTTCGCGGGGCCGCGCGCCGAGAGCCAGACACCCGCGATGAAGATCAAACCCCGCCAATTCCCGGAGCAGAGCGCCGGGCACCCGGTAGACCGGCACCTCGGGATCCAGTGTGGCCCAGACATCTTCGAGCGCCTCGTAGGCGGTCGGACTGACCAAAGCCGACAGCGGCATATAGGCCGACGTCTCGATCATGCAGCGTAGATTCTCCCGTCCCTCCACCACGAAAAGACCCTCTCGAGCGCGCAGATGGGCATCCTTGATGGAGCGGTATAGATCCACCCGGGGGTCTTCGAGATTTTCAATCGGAATCAAAGGCATGAGAAGTGGGAGCAGAAACCCCAAGAAGAAAGCTCGCAGAATCGCGGCGTCCGGCCAAGCATATCGAAGCCCAGCCTCCCGGGAGAGCACCCCGCCCCGCACCCACCGCAGGGGCATCTGGCGTCGACGAGAAGATCATTTGACCTGTTCACCCGCTTCCTTCATCCTTGGGCCATGACGAACGAGCTGCTGGAGTTCGACCGCTTCCACACCGAAGAATTGCCGCGCCGACTCGCGGCGGGAAACGGCGCGCTGGCCCGGAACCTGGCCGCGCGATTGGGCCCCCTGACCCTGCAACTCGACGACGGTCGATCTTTCACCTACGCGGCCCACGACACCGGCATCGAAATCCACAAGGGCGCTTTGCCGGAATCGACCCGCATCGAATTCGACCACGAGTGTTGGCTCAATCTGGTGCGCGACCTCGAGAGCGGCCCTGGGCTTCTCTACTCCCAGCGAGGACAGATGAAAAATGGAAAGGGCTCGGATTTCCTGGAGTGGGAATCCGGGTGGCGCGCCCTCTATCACGGCCGCCCGATCTTCGACCCCCCGGACCGGGCCGCAGAGGGACTTATGGACCGAAGCGGCCGGCCCCTGGATCTCGCGCAGAAATTCAGCCTGGATTGCGAGCTGGGCGAAATGGCCCACTTCATGAAAACCACGGGATTCGCGGTCATCGAGCAGGTCTTCAGCGAAGCCGAGATCGGAAAATTCTGGCAGGCCTCGGAGGCCTTGAAGTCCCAGGCCCAAGAAGGCGATCAATCCTCATGGTGGGGGAAATCCAGTTCAGGAGAAACCGTGCTCACCCGGGTCCTGGATGGCTCTGTGCACGAAGACCTGAAAAACCTCGAAAGAGAAGAACGACTGACCCGCTTCATCGAAGCCGTAGAGCCCGATCTGGTCCCCAACCTGGAAGGCCGTGACTTCATCAGCGTGCTCTACAAGAACCGCGCGATGACCGAGGGGCTCTCCGATCTGCCCTGGCACCGGGATTGCGGCATGGGTGGACACGCCACCATGTGCCCCACCATCAACCTGAGCATCTTCCTCTCGGAAACCAACGATGAAACCGGACCCCTGAGGTTCCTGGCCGGCTCCCATCTCGGGTCCATTCCCTTCATGGATGCCACGGCCAAAGACGCGCCCAAAGGCACCTCGCTTCAGGCGCGGCCCGGAGACATCTCGCTGCATTACGGCGATGTCATGCACGCCGCCCCGCCCCCGACCGGAGCCGGAGAATTGCGCCGCAGCCTCGTGCTGACCTGGAAACCCGCCCACGCGCAGCCCCATACCGGAGAAGGTCACTACAACGATGTCCTGCTCGAGGGGTCCGAGGACGGTCAAGTCGCCAACCTGCAGCAGGTCCTCACGCGGAACTGAAGTCCCCGATCAATCGATGATCGAGCCGTAGGTGATGGCGCGCAACTGGGCCCGGAAATCATACGTCGCGCTCGGCATGAGTTGGGTCATGAAGATGACTACCAGTTCCTCCACCGGGTCGATCCAGAAAGCCGTGCTGGCCGCACCGCCCCAGGCGTACTCCCCGGCACTGCCGGTCGCTCCGGTCCGCCCGGCGCCAAGATTGATGGAAAACCCGAGACCGAAGCCCACCCCCTCGTACGGCGTCTCGGAAAAAGTGCCTCGAGCCATCTGGGTCAGGTCCCGGTTGTCTGGAAGGTGGTTGCACGTCATCAACTCCACGGTTTTCCGGGAGAGCAGGCGCGTCCCATCCAGCTCACCTCCGCGTCTCATCATTTCACAAAAACGCAGATAGTCGTGCACCGTGGAGACAAGCCCACCGCCTCCCGACGGGCCGCGAGGCATTTTGAGATAGGGGCTCTTGTCCGGGTCATCCTGCAAGACCAGTTTCTTGTTTGCCCGGCGTTCATAACAGGCGGGCAATCGTGACTGTTTCTCCGGCGGCACGAAGAAACCGGTATCCGACATGCCCAGGGGCTCCAGAATCTCTTCGCGCATGAAATCGGCGAACGGTCTCCCTGACACCACCTCAACCAGATAGCCGAGCACATCGGTGGCCATGGAATAATTCCAGGCCTCTCCTGGCGAAAACTCCAGCGGGATACCGGCGAGGGTCTCCACCATCTCTTCCAGGGTCTTGTCGGTTCTGGCCCCATCCAGGCCCGCCTTCCTGTAGGCGGAATCGACATTGGTACTGTGCATGAATCCGTAGGTCAGCCCCGAGGTATGCATGAGCAGATCCTTGATCCGCATGGGACGCGACGGCGGGTCCGTGAGGAATTGGGGATAGCTGCCCATGCGAAAGACCCCCTGATTTCGGAAGGCCGGAATGTATCGATGGACGGGATCCCGAAGCTGGAAGAGGCCCTTTTCGTAGAGCATCATGACCGCCACCGAGGTAATGGGCTTGGTCATGGAGTAGATGCGGAAGATGGCGTCGTCTTCCAGAGGCCGGCGCGCTTCGATCTCCATGTGCCCCAGCGCCGAGCAGTGAGCCACTTGACCTCGACGGGCCACCAGGGTGAGAGCCCCCGAGATCTTACCGGGCTCGATGTAGCGATCCCGCAGATGATCATCGATCCGGGCCAGACGGGAGCTCGACAATCCCACTTCTTCCGGTTTGACTCTGTCCATTGCCACTCCTCCTTGGGCCAGGCGCGGGTCGCAAGACCCCGGCGCGTCCAGAATAGCGAAAGCCCCTTGCCCAAACCGCGCAAAGAAGGCGGCCCTGGCCTGCGGAATATGACCCCCAGCGGAACAAAGGCAATGTCTTGAATCCACCGGCGATGGTAGAGTAGAGGGCCGCCAACCCGGCCACTCCGGGCATCCGGCCAGAACACACAATCCCAGCGACAACCCAGGAGAAGAAATGAGCCATTCAATGCACTTTGGCGTCACCCTCCCCCAGATCAAGCGAACCTGGGAAGAGTGCAAAGGCGCCGCCGTCTCCTTTGACGGACTCGGCTACGACTCCGCCTGGGTCTGCGACCATGTCTACGGTGTGCCGAACCCCCAACTTCCCATCCTCGAAGCCTGGAGCCTGATCTCAGCGGTTGCGGCGGTCACCGATCAGATTCAACTGGGCACCCTGGTCACGCCCCCTCTTTTCCGGAACCCCGCCATCCTCGCCAAGCAGGTGGCCACCATCGACACCATTGCCGGCGGCCGGGTCATCATGGGCCTGGGGGCGGGCTGGTTCCAGCCAGAGTTCGAAGCGTACGGGAACCCTTTCCCCTCCCTGGGCCAGCGCATGGGAGCCCTGGAAGAAGCCGTCCAGATCATGAAGAGCATGTGGACCGAAGAGAAGACCAGCCTGGACGGAAAGCACTTCCAGGTCAAAGAGGCTCTGTGCGAACCCAAGCCGCCCCGTCGCCCCCCCATCCTGATCGGGGGAACCGGGGAAAAGGTCCTCATGGGCCTGGTCGCCCGATATGCCGATATCTGGAACAACATGGCGGTAACCCAGTCACAGCTGGCCCAGAAGGTCGAAGCCCTCAAAAAGCGCTGCGGGGAACTGGATCGCGACCCCGACACCGTCCAGATCTCCCAACAATGTGTGGTCATCATCGAGGAAACCGAAGAAGCCGCCGAAGCGGCCCTGGAAAAGGCCGGACGGATCTACGGCGGCCACATGGGCGCCGGACTCCGGGAGCATGGAATCTGGGGCACACCGGAACAGGTCATTGAACGCATCGAACGCCACCGGGCACTCGGCTGCACCAGCTTCTTGATGGAGTTCTTTGGCCGCGACACGCGGCGTCCCGCCGAGATTTTTGCCGAGGCCGTTCTCCCTGAATTCCGGAGATGAAAGAATCTCGACTTCTCCCGGAACCGACCTCCGAGCTGAAATGACTCAGGAAGAGCCCCTTCAAAGGAAGAATGGCTCGGCGATGGCGATTCCCATGGGGGAATCGTGTCGGGTGAGCGGACGCCCCTTCATGTACCTGTTATTATTGGATTTTATGACCTTTCGATTCTCTCTTTCACGAACTCTGATTGGATGCTTCCTCCCTCTGGCGTTGGCCTTGGCCCCGGGAACCGGATGGGCGGCGGATTCCGAAAGCCTGATCTGCGAGCGGATTTCCGAACTGACACGGACGTATCTCCACAAGCACATCAGCTTCCACTACGTGAACGATGAATTGCGGCAGCGCGTCACCGACAACTACGTGAAGCGTCTGGACCCCTCCAAGACCCTCTACTTGAATAGCGAGATTCCTCCGCTCAAAGAGAAGGTTCGCCAAAGCCTGCAACAAATCTGGGAAGGCAACTGCTCAAGCCTCCAGGAGATTCAACAAGATCAGATCAAGCGGTATCAGGCCATGGAGGAATTCACGCGCACGTCCCTGGCCAATGAAGACTATGAGATCGATACCGAAGCGGTGCTGATCATCGACCCCGACAAGCGCGCCCACCCGGCCAACGCGGAAGCGCGCAACGAACTGGTCACCAAGCTGATCCACTTCCAGATATCGAACTACCTGAGTTCCGACATGGCCCTGCCCGAAGCCAAGGAAAAGCTCACCCATCGCTATGAACTCATGACCAAACGAGCCCAGGAGCGGACTTCCGAGGATCTCTACGCCTCCTACCTCGACGCCTTTGCGACAGCCCTGGACCCGCACTCGAACTACATGTCCAACGAAGTGCTTGAAGACTTCCAGATCAGCATGGGACTCTCCTTGGACGGCATTGGAGTGGCCCTCTCTTCTCGTGATGGATACTCGGTGGTCGAGAAGGTCATTCCCGGTGGTGCGGCCGACGGACTCAAGGTGCTCGAACCCCAGGACAAGATCATCGCCGTCGCCCAGGAAGAAGGAGAACCCGTCGACATCATCGACATGGACCTGCGCGACGTGGTGCGTCTCATCCGGGGAAAGCGCGGGACTGAAGTCACCCTGACCGTTCTTCGCCAAGGGGAGACCTCCGAACGCTTCAATGTCACCATTGTGCGCGACAAGATCAACCTCGAAGAACAAGCCGCCAAGCTCACCTTCGAAGAGGTCGAGGTCGACGGGGAAAAACTCAAAATCGCCGTCATCGACCTTCCCTCCTTCTATGGCGGCCGGGATCCGGGGGAACGCCAGAGCACAGACGACGTCAAGAAACTGCTGGCCGAAGCCAAGAAGGAAAAAGCGGCGGGCGTCGTACTCGACCTCTCGCGAAATGGAGGCGGACTGCTTGAGACCTCCGTCGACATCGCGGGGTTCTTCATCGCCGAGGGTGGCGTGGTGGCCGTTCGGGATACGTTCTCCCAGGTGGACGTACTGCGGGATACGGACTCGGGCGTATTCTGGGACGGCCCTCTGGTTGTCTTGACCTCGCGCGTCAGTGCCTCGGCCTCCGAGATCGTGGCAGGAGCCCTCAAGGATTATAAAAGAGCGGTCATCGTGGGCGATGACCATACCTTCGGAAAAGGCACCGTGCAGAGCATGATTCCGCTTCGGGAAGGACTCGGCGCCCTCAAGGTCACCACCGCGCTCTTCTTCCGACCCGGCGGCCAATCCACACAGAACGGCGGCGTCGCCGCCGACGTCATCGTCCCGTCGGGTTTTGCGACCAGCGATTTCGGGGAATCCCACCAGGACTATTCGCTCCCGAACCAGACGATCAACGCCTTCCTCGAAAAGAAGAGCCTGCCCTCCAGCAACGCGAGCATCCAAGGACAGAGTTGGAAGCCCATTACACCGGAGTTGGTGGCTGAACTCTCTCGCCGTTCCCATGAGCGACTCGCCGGAAACGAGGAGATGATCGAGATCCAGGAACGGATCACCAAGATCGAGGAGAGAAACGGAGTGGTCCATCTCGCTGAACTCATGGAAGAACAGCAAGAGGAACGCGACAAGAGAAATCCAGAATCAAAAGAAGGCGAAGAAGGCGCGGACGCCACACCTTCCGAAGCTACAGACGGACAAGAAGTCGAAGTGACTGTCGTCGAAGCAGAAATCGATGAGGACGAAACCGNNGANNACGNAGACGGANGAAGACGAAGTCTCTGTTCAGCAGGCGGAAGCCGTCCAAGTCCTGATCGATTTGATCCAACTTTCCAGCTAGACCCGAATGGAGGTCGGGAGAGAAGGCTCTCCTCCTGACCCACACGAAAATCCCAGCCCATTGAAACCGGAGATCATGTCTCATGAGCACTGAAACACCCATCAATGAACGAATTCAAGAATTGGTGAACACCAACTCTGTACTGCTCTTCATGAAGGGCAATCGCCAGGCCCCGCAATGCGGCTTTTCGGCTCGGGTCATCGAGGTCCTCGATTCGATCCTGCCCGAATATGAAACGGTGGATGTCCTTTCCGACCCGGACATTCGCGATGGCATCAAGACCTTTTCATCGTGGCCCACGATCCCGCAGCTCTATGTCAACGGCGAATTCCTGGGCGGCTGCGACATCATCACCGAAATGGCCGCCTCGGGAGAACTCTTTCCCGCNCTGGGCGTCGAACCCCCGCCCGAGATCCAGCCGACCATCCACCTGAGCGANGATGCCCAGGAAGCCCTGCTGCAGGCCGTCCAGAATTCAGGCGGAGAAGGACAGTTGCTCCGAATCGGAATCGACCCCGCCTGGCAACCCAGCCTCTCCATGTCGGAGCCCGGCCCCATGGANGTAGTCTGTCAGGCCGGCCAGGTGCAGATCCTGGTGGATCGACTTTGTGCCGCTCGAGTGGACGGAATCAGCATCGATCTGGTGGACGGTCCCGAAGGACGTGGCTTCAAGGTGGAGAACCCCAATGCACCTCGCCTGCGCGAGCTTTCCGTGAGCGATTTGAAGGCGATGATGGATGCCGGCGAAGACTTCAAGCTGGTTGACGTCAGGACCCCGAGCGAATTCGAAACGGCCCGCATCGANGGAGCTCAACTCCTGGANGAAGGACTCTACGANCANCTNCTNGCCCTNCCCACAGACACCCGACTCGTCTTCCTGTGTCATCACGGGCCCCGGGGCGAGGACGCGGCGAAGCANTTCATGGCACAAGGCTTCTCNGATGTACACAATGTGACGGGTGGGATGGACGCCTGGTCGCTTGAGATCGACCCCGAAATTCCGCGTTACTGATCTGCGGCAGACCTGGAGAAAAGCATGAGTATCGAGATTCCCGGCCCGGGAGGCATTGGCGACATCAGCGAAGAGATCCGGGGCGCCATCCTGGAAGCCATCCCCGACGCCGAAGTCGATGTGACACCCGGTGGCCCCGGGCATTTCGAGATCCGGGTCATCGCTGCGGCTTTCAGCGGAGAAAGCCGGGTCCGCCAACAGCAACTCGTCTACCAGGCGATCACACACCTCATGAGCGGGCCCAATCCGCCCGTTCACGCCGTAGACAAGNTGGACTGCGTCACACCCTGACGGAAAAGTGNCGCGGGGGGAGCTAGAGGAGCCGCCCCTGGCCGTCGTCGTCCACCTTCACGTCCTTCTTCTTCTTGGCCTTGGTCTTGGCGGCGGTGGNTTTGGCCTCGGCCTTCTTGAGCCGGATCTTNGAGATCGGCTTGGAGGCCAGTCGGCTCCCGCGGGCCGAAGCACTGATGGGCTGCAGACCCGCCAACTGGAACTTCGCGGCCTTGACCCGCTGGCGCTTGGCCGGAACGAAGTCCAGATCNAGGGTCCCCTTCTCGGCTCCTTCCAGGAGNAGATCCACCTTGCCAGCCTTGTCCTTGATCAGTTTGTACTCTCGACCCCGAATGAATTTTTCGATCCGGATCTGCTTCGCGTAGCCGATCTTCAGATTNTCGCGGTAGACCACCGTGAACTCAGCACCCTTTTCCGGGTCGAAGGGCGCGCAATAGAGAAGCTTGGTNGAAAANAGCACCTTCTCGGGGGCCGGCATGATCTTGTAGGAGCCATCCTGGGCGATCGCCAGGATCATGTCGAACTCGGAAACCGAAAGCTTGAACTGGTCGCCGCGAACCGCGGTTCCCATATACCCGCTTTTCGAGTCGTAACTGATCTTGAGGTTCTGCGTGGCCACGGCCTTCTTGTCCACGGCCTTGATCCGCGTAATCTCGGTTCGNCGCGGAAACCGCTCACCGTATTTCTTGATCAGGCCCTTCACATAGGCGATGGTCGTTCGCTTCATGTTGCGAAGCTTCGTCTCGATTTCCTTGATCCCGGCTTCGATTTCGTCGATATCACGCCGGTTCTTCTCGATATCATAGGCTGAAATCCGCCTGATCCGGATCTCAAGAAGGCGTTTTACATCTTCGTCCACCATGGGCCGAACGAAGAGCTTCTTGTATTTCGCCATCCCCTTGTTGACTTCATCTCGAACGGCCTTTTCCGTGGTGGCCTCTTCGATCCTCTTGTAGACCCGCTTCTCTACGAAGATCTGTTCCAGGGTGAGCCAGTGCTGACGATCCACCAACTGCTCCCGGTCGTATTCGAGCTCGGCCTTGAGCTGTTCCTTGAGTTGCTCCGTCAAGGCGCGGATCACGTCCGAAATCGTGAGCTGCACCGGCTTTCGATCATCGATCACCGTGACGTTCGATGAGGCCGAAACCGAGCAATCCGTGTAGGCGTACAGTTGAGGGACGACTTCCTTCGCCGCTGCCCCCCGAGCCAGGGTCAGTTCGATNTCGACTTTGTCCGTCGTGAAGTCGTTGATGGATGAGACCTTGACCCGGCCCTTTTGCGAAGCCGCCTCAATGGAGGCGATCAGGCTTTCCGTGGTCGTCCCATAGGGAACCTCATTGATGATGATGCGCTTCTTGTCCGCCACGTTGACGCGTGCCCGGACCTCGACCTTCCCCTGCCCGTCCTCGTAGGCGTCCACGTCCATCAGCCCGCCCGAGGCAAAATCCGGGTAGAGCTCGAATTTCTTTCCTTCCAGGATCGCCACCTGGGCTTCCCACAGCTCGGTCAGATTGTGAGGCAGGAGCTTGGTGGCCATCCCCACCGCAATTCCCTCGGTCCCCAGCATCAGGACCACAGGGAGCTTGGTCGGAAGAAAGACCGGTTCCCGGNTGCGCCCNTCGTAACTATCCACGAACTCGGTGAGCGGCTTGTGGAACATGGTTTCCAGCGCCAACTCGGTGAGCCGGCATTCGATATAGCGTGATGCCGCGGCTCGATGCCCCGTCAGCAGGTTCCCGAAATTCCCCTGCTTCTCGATGAAGAAGTCCTTGTTGGCCAGCACCACCAGAGCGTCCCCGATGGAGGCATCTCCGTGAGGATGCAGCTTCATCGTCTCCCCAATGACGTTGGCCACCTTGTGGAAGCGCCCGTCGTTCACGGAGAAGAGCGTGTGGAGGATCCGGCGCTGGACCGGCTTGAGCCCATCCCGGATATCCGGAATCGCACGATCCAGCACGAAATAGCTGGAGTACTCAAGAAAATTCCGCTGCATGAGCGATTCGAGTTGAGCCATGACTAGAGATTGCTCCTCATGCGACGTCCGTCAGCAGATTATCGACAATGAAGTCCCGGCGGGCCGGCGTATTCTTGCCCATGAAGAACTCAAGCGTCTTTGCGATTTCACTGTGTCGACCGACCGCAACAGACTGGAGTCGCATTCCCTCGCCAATGAATTGACCGAACTCTTTCGGGCTGATCTCCCCCAACCCCTTGAACCGGGTGATCTCGGCTGACTTGATTTCCGCCACCGCCTCATCGCGCTCTTTTTCGTTGTAGCAGTAACGGGTGCTCTTCTTGTTGCGGACCCGGAAAAGTGGAGTCTCAAGGATATAGACATGCCCTTTGTCCACCAGCGGCTCGAAGAACCACAAGAAAAAGGTCAGGAGAAGGTTCCGGATATGCATTCCATCCACATCGGCATCGGTGGCCAGGATGACCTTGTTGTACCGCAGGCCATCCATGCTTTCCTCGATCCCCAGAGCACGCATCAGGTTGTAGAGCTCTTCATTCTTGTAGATGGCATCACGCTTGAGACCGAGACAGTTCAAGGGCTTGCCCCGGAGTGAGAAGATCGCCTGGGTGAAGACATCCCGGGATGGCACGATCACCCCGGCCGCAGAATCACCTTCCGAAAGGAAGATGGAAGACTCCTCCCGCCGCGCTCCTTTCGTGTCACTGAAGTGGACCTTGCAGTCGGTGAGCTTCGGAATGCGGATGGCCACCTTCTTGGCCCGCTCCCGCGCATCCTTCTTGATATTGGCCAGCTCTTTTCTAAGGCGCTCATTGTTGGCCACCTTCTCCAGAACCTGCTTCGCCACGGCCTCATTCTCATGCAGCCAACGAACCACCTGATCCTTGACGGCCGGAACAATCCATCCACGCACCTCAGTGGATCCGAGCTTGTTCTTGGTCTGGCTCTCGAAGACAGGATCCTGCAGCTTGACGGCCACGGCCCCCATGATGCCGTCGCGAACATCTTCCCCGGCGAAGTTCTTCTTGGCAAATTCGTTCACACCCTTGAGCAGACCTTCCCGGAACGCGCTCTGATGGGTCCCCCCATCATTGGTGTACTGACCATTCACGAAGGAGTAGTAGCTCTCTCCATAGTTGTTGGTATGCGTGAAGGCGAACTCGAACTTTTCATCCTGGCAATGGACGATGTCATAGAGGGGCGGCTCATCGCCCAATTCATCTCCAAGAAGATCCGCCAACCCATTCCGGCTCTGATAGGATTTTCCGTTGTAGGTGAGCTTGAGCCCGCTGTTGAGGTACGCGTAGTACTTCAAACGATGGGCAATGAACTCTTCGTTCCAGTTGTACTCATCGAAGATCTCGAGATCCGGTGTAAAGCGGATCTCCGTGCCGTTGGGCGTATCGGCCGACCGCCCCTTCTTCTCCTTGGTGAGTCGTCCACGCTGGAAACTGGCACGAACGAATTTCCCATCTCGCCAGCTCGTCACTTCAAAATCACTCGACAAGGCGTTCACGGCCTTGGTGCCCACGCCATTGAGGCCCACCGAGAACTGGAAGACGTCGTCGTTGTACTTCCCGCCCGTATTGATCTGGCTGACACATTCCACCACCTTGCCCAGCGGAATCCCACGGCCGTAATCACGAATGCTGACCTGGGAGTCGTCTCGCTGGATCTCGATGCGCTTGCCTTCGCCCATGATGAACTCGTCCACCGAGTTATCGATGACTTCCTTGAGCATCACATAGATGCCATCCAGCGAATGGCTGCCATCGCCCAGGCGCCCGATATACATGCCCGTCCGCAGTCGAATATGCTCAAGGGCATCCAGGGTCTGAATCGCCTTCTCGTCATAGGCGACTTTCTGTTTGGCCATGGAATCCTCCCCATCATGCTGCAACAACGGGGGGATGGGCCGAGGATGGACGATTCGAACGATTCGTCAAGGCGACAAGGAGTGAACTTCGCCCCCCCGCGGGCTTTCGCTTTCGGTGCTGGATCCCAGAAGGCCATCCCGCGCTATTTCCCACACTTCAGGGTCCGCAGGCCAGGCTCAAAGCGGCGGGCACCCACCCAGATGACGACACGCCTCCGCGGCCCTCCGGGAGGCTCGACGCAAGGCCTTGGGAACACTCGCTCCCTTGGCGAGAGCCGCCGCGAAAGCACCGTGAAACGCATCGCCCGCTCCGGTGGTGTCGACCACGCGAGTCTGCGGAGGAGAAAACACAAGATACTCCCCATCGATCAGAGCGGTGGCGCCTTTTTCGCCCTGGGTCACCACCGGTGTCCCACCAAAGCGTTGATGAAGTGCGCGAAGAGTCCTGCGTACATTTCCCTCTCCGTAGCCGCGGACGAAATCAAGCGGAAGGATCGGGTAGTCCACATGTGGCAGCAGCCGGACAAAAGCGGGACGGGCATCCGAGAAATCCCCCACCACAGGTACCCCCGATTCCCGCGCCCTTCGAAGAGCACGCAGGGCCTGTTTCGGAAAATGGCCATCGATCATCAAGACCGTCCCCGGACGAAGAATCGAGAGATCGAAATCCGGAGCTTCCCGCTCCATGACGCGGCGATCAGGCACGATAAACCGCCGATTCCCCGTCCGTTTTTCCGTCAGCACCACCGCCGTCGTGGTGCCATGAACCCGACTCCGAACCAATCGACGGGTCGAAACCCCATGCGCTCTCAATGCAGATCCAAGAAACCGACCCTCGGCGTCATCCCCCACCATGGAGAGGAGATGCGCGTCTGCACCTTCGCCCGCCGCCACCATGACGGCATTCGCCACCATGCCGCCCGGCAGGGTCACATGCTCGTGATAGCGGATCCGGGGTTCATCGAGCCCCACCCGGTCCACCACAAAGATATCGTCTCGTACACAGAGGCCGAGTCCCACGACCCGCGCCTGCTTCTTCTGCTTGCTCACAACCCGCACTCTCCCTCGCCTCCTCCCCCATCTCGAGGCCATGAGCGCACGAGGGAGCGGCCAGTGATGAACCCCGGCCCCAGATCGGCGCGTCTTTCTCCAATCTGGTATCCAATGCAGTCCATGGACGCACGCTACACCAGTCAAATCAATGAGGGAGTCGAACCCGCCGCCCCCGGAGAATTCCCCCCGGTGTCGATCGGACCCCTTCGCCTGGATATCCCCGTGGTCCTGGCTCCCATGGCGGGAATCACCAACTACCCGTTCCGTACGGTCTGCCGACAATTCGGCGCCGGGCTCTACGTCAGCGAAATGATCACCGCCCGCGCCCTGGTCGAAAAGAACCCCAAGACCGTGAAGCTGTCTGAATTCAGCCCCCAGGAAACGCCCCGAAGTCTGCAGCTCTATGGAGTCGACCCCGAATACGTGGGCAAAGCCGTAGAGTCCCTGGTCGCCGAAGATCGCGTCGACCATATCGATTTGAACTTCGGTTGCCCTGTACGGAAGGTCACCCGGAAGGGAGGCGGCGCGGCCATTCCCGTCAAGCCTCTGCTACTGGCCAATATCGTGCGTGCGGCCGTGCGTTCAGCGGGCACTGTCCCGGTCACGATCAAATTCCGCATGGGGATCGACGACAACATCCTCACCTATTCCGATGCCGGTCGGGTCGGCCAGGATGAAGGCTGTGCGGCCGTCGCTCTGCATGCCCGTACGGCCGCCGAACTCTACTCCGGCGAGGCGCACTGGGAAGCCATCGCCGATCTCAAACAGCAGGTGAAGCACATTCCGGTTTTCGGAAACGGCGACATCTGGGAAGGCTGGGATGCCCTGCGCATGATGAGACAGACGGGCTGCGACGGCGTGGTCGTGGGCCGCGGTTGCCTGGGCCGTCCATGGCTCTTCCGGGACCTGGCCGATGTATTCAAGGGGCGACAGCCCGAGAACCCACCGCAGTTCGGCTTCATTCGCGAGATCATGCTCGAGCATGCGCGCCTGCTCGCCGAGTGGTTCGGGGAGCGCATGGGATTGCTCTCCTTTCGCAAGCATGCCACCTGGTACACCAAGGGCTTTCCCGGAAGTGCCCAATGGCGGCAATCCCTGATCCAGGTCGAGACCCTCGACGACCTGGCCGTGGCGCTGGATCAACTGGCTTCAGACCTCGAATTTCCGCCCGAGTCCATGCGGGTCAAAAGAGGCAAGAAGAGCCGAAGACAGCGAGTGGCCCTGCCCGACGGCTATCTGGATGATCGCTTCGACCAAACGCCGCCGGACCCCGCCGCAGAAACCGAAGATTCGGGCGGCTGACCCGGCCCTCGCTCCTCCCGGGTGCGAGGCCGATCCAGCTCCACACCGACCGAGCTTCGAGGGCCCGCCCTTACCGCATGACCTCGTGGACCATGTCGACAATGAGGCCCACCAGGAAGACACCGAAGACCACCTCGAGAACCCGCGCCGGAATCCGGTTGGAAACCCGCACGCCGAGGGAAGAGGAAATCAACACCGCCGGAATCATCAGCGCCACCGCGGGCAGGTCGATATAACCGAGCGAGTACGCGGGACGGCCCGACACGCCCAGGCCGTTGATGATCATCCCCACGGTGGCCGCCACGGAAAGCGCCAGTCCGCCCGCACTGGAAACCGCCACAGCGCGATGGATCGACTGGCCGAAGGCCATCAGGATCGGTGTTGTCATGACGCCGCCCGAGAGGCCCAGAAGGACGGAAACCCCACCCACCGCGGAAGAGACCCCCGAGAGCACGACCCGACCGGGCAAGACCTCGGAGATCCGGGGACGATTGGGAATCAGGATATAGAGCGCCTGCGAGATCAGGAAGACGATGAAAAGGATCCGCAGGGCGCTTCCCCCGACCACACGAGAAACCAGCAGTCCGATTGCGACCCCCACCAGCAGCGCCGGAATCCAGACCTTCAGCAACGGAACATCCAGATTCGATTCTTTCCGTTGTCGCAGCACCGACCCCAGGCAGGTGGGAATGGCCAAAGCGAGCGATGTCCCCGCGGCCAGGTGGAAAACATGGTCCCCCGCCACCGAGAACGCGGGGAAGAGATAGAGAAGAACGGGAACGCGGAGAATGCCTCCGCCCAGGCCGAAGAGTCCCCCGGCAAAACCAGACGCCACACCCGCACCGAAAAGGGCAGCCAGATAGAGATAGAAGTGCGAATCGATGGTCATCGATCACCGGTGCCGGGATGCGGACTCCGCGCCGGAAGACCGATCAAGGCCCGAGCCCGCTCCGGCCCGGCCACCCGCGCACCCAGATTCTCGACGATCGAGACGGCTCTCTCCACGAGTTGGGCATTGCTGGCCAGAACCCCCTTCTCGAGATAGAGGTTGTCCTCCAGGCCCACTCGCACATGCCCCCCCAGCAGGATCGACTGCGCGACCCAGGGCATCTGCATCCGACTGATGGCAAAACTCGTCCAGAAGGTATCGGGCGGCAGTTGATCCACCATGTTCTTGAGCAATCCGACATCGGCCGGCATCCCCCACGCGATGTCGTGACAGAACTGATACATGGGCCGTTCATCCAGCAGGCCCTCACGCACCATCTTGAGCGCAAAGGCGAACTGACCCGTATCAAAGATCTCAAGCTCCGGCTTGACCCCCAAGGCCTTCACATGTTCGGCCTGGGCTCGCAGATGGGGAGGTGGATTCATCATGACGTAGAGGTCATCCCCGAAATTCATACTGCCGCAATCCAGGGTGCAGATCTCCGGAAGCAGCTCGTCGACATGGGCCAACCTCAAGATCGGGTCGACAAAATCAGTACCCGGTCCCGGCTCGGCGGGGTTTTCTTCGCCGACATAGAAGTCTCCTCCCATGCCGGCCGTGAGGTTCAGGACGACATCCTGCTCCGAGGCGCGGATCCGCTCGACCACTTCGCGAAAGAGGACCGGATCGCGGCTGCCCGCACCCGTCTTCGGGTCGCGAACATGGATATGCACCACCGCAGCTCCTGCCTTTGCGGCCTCGATGGCGGAAGCCGCAATCTGCTCGGGCGTCACCGGAAGTCCCGAATGCAGGCTGGATGTGTCAGCCGACCCTGTAATGGCACAGGTGATCACGACTTCCTGATTCATGACGTTTCTCCGAAATCAGACCCTCTGGAAACAACCCGGGCGAGGCCCCTCACTCGGATCCTGAATCGATCAATCTCTGCTCGGCATTCTTCTCTTGCATCTTCGCAAAAAGGCTTTCGGGGCCACCGCGACTGATGACTTCTCCAAACTGGGAGCGGAAGTTGGAAACCAGGCTCACATTCTCCACGATCACATCGATGACCTTCCACTCTCCGTTGCGCTCTCGCATCCGGTAGTTCATCTCGATGCCATTGAACCCACCGCCAACGACCCGGGAAAAGACCGTGACATCACCCCGCGGTTCGATGCGAGAGCCATATACCTCGATATCCGTATCGCTATAGCGATCCAGTCGCCCCCCATAGGTCCTTGAGAGGTAGAGCTTGAACTCATGGACGAACTCCGTCCGCTGGGAAGCACTGAAACTTCTCCAGTTCCGCGCCAGCACGAGCTTGCTCATGGTGGAAAAATCAAATACCCGAAAGACGATCTGCTCGATCTCGGATACACGCACGGCCGAGGTCACGTCCTGCTGCTTGAGGACCGCAATCACCTGATCGAGGGTCTTCTGAGCGACCGATCGCGGCTTGGCCATGTAGGCCTGCGGATCCTCGATCTCGGAAGACACCGCCGACCCGGCCCACAGAAGAGTCCAGCAGAGGACCCACAGAAGCCCGAAAGCCTTGCCTGCCGATAGGACGTTACGGAGTTCTCCCTGCCCTGCTCTCTTCACCGCTTCGCCTCTCCATCGGGTTCGCCCTTCACAGGCGCATCCTTGGGGTCCTTGTCCTGCTTTTCGATCTTGCGTTCGACCCGATCATCGTAGGCTTCAATCTCGAGCTCTTCGTCGTCAAAGTAGTAGAGATCATCGTCTTCGGCCTGCTGCTCCTCGATCCCCCGAGCCCGAGCCACCTTGGCCCGGCGGTTCTGGAGATAGGCCTCTCGCATGAAGATATAGTAGTCGAAAGCGTCACGACGACTCTGGTCTATCTCTTCAAGGTATTCAGAACGAAGATTGAGAAGGTCGACGCCGCGAATGATGACCGTGCCCCAGATCGGAAGCAACGTGAAGTAGAAGGTCGCGCCGCTGTCCACGAGTCGGCCAGCCCCATCCCGGATGCTGGCCGGACCAAACAAGGGCAGCATGAGATAGGGGCCCGACGGGACACCCCAATAGCCCAGCGTCTGACCGAAGTCTTCGTCATTCTGGGGAATGTCCACCATGGTGGCGACATCGATCAGCCCCCCCAGGCCAAAGCTCGCATTGATCACGACCCGGCAGAAATCCTCTCCGGCTTTGTCCGGCTTGAGTTGAAAGATATCATTGGCAAAAATCGCGGGCATCAAGATCAGGCGGTTCACATTGACCACCGCCGTCCGGACGAAACGCGGAGTCACCCAGCGCCAGACTTGAGCCGCCGGCGCCACCAGATACTTGTCACCCACTTCGTTGACCCAGAAGATGCCCCGATTCATCTTCTCCAGGGGGTCCGGGTCGTGGGCCTCCGCTTCGGTCTTCTCGGCAGCAAGCGCTGCCGGGTCCGAAGACGGATCCGTCGCCATACCAGGGCTTGCCGAAAGAACCCCGATCAGGAGA
>NZGT01000141.1 GCA_002691025.1 Spirochaeta sp.
CCCGCCCGAAGAACCAAATTCGACCGATGAAGAAAGCGACACGGACGACCCAGTCGATGTCGTCACAAACCCACCGACGGAGCCCCCTCCCGGGCCCAGTCGCAGCTTCCCACCGCGAGGCAATGGCACATGGGTCTACGATGCCACGTTTCCTCAAGGCCCCGACGGCGAACCCTATGTCAGTCCCGGTCTCTGGCGCGAAGCCATCTCCGATTACAATGCGGAGGCTCAGACCGGACACCGCCTCAATCAGGTCTTCTCCTACGGCGGCGATCTTGAGATGGAATGCCAGGGCGGCTCCGACTGCACCCCCAATAAAATGCACGTCTACTACTACCCGCCCAGTGCCCAGAGTACGAACCGCAGCTTTCTCGAAACCGGCGCAAGCGGCTTTGTCAGTACTCAAGCCTATGCGAAGACCGGAGAAGACGTCGTTGTCATCCCCACCTTCGACGGCCGCTTTGACGCGGGAGGCTACTTGCAAGAGTTCGAGACCCTCAGTGAAAGCCAAGCGCGCACGTATGCAGACATCTTCGCGCGCGCCGTCTGCGCCGACCCCACTGTCCCCGGTGTCCAGCTCGATCTTGAGCCTTTCGACATTAACGATCCAGCTCAGTTCTGGTTCTACGATCAGGTCGCTTTGAATCTTGCCGGCCAGAACGCAGAACTCGAATCCATTTTCGGGTGCCAGAGCGAGGCGTACCCCCAAGGCCGATTCTTCTCGGTGTTCACCTTCGCCAATCAGATCACACCCGAACTCGGCGAAGTCTTTACACGATACGGGAACGGCTACGTCATTATTTCTCTCTACGACTTGGGCCCAGGCGGTGCGACGGTCGCCTCGAGCCCCGACGACTACCGCGGATACGTAGCCAACGAAATCGCCCGCACGGTCTCCAACTCTGCAGCCGCAAGCGACGTCCCTTTCCAATTGGCCATCCCTGCGGCAGCCTCCACAAAGGAATTCGAACGCTATCGCGGAACGCCATCCGGCTACACGCAGCGCGAGTACGTCGAGCAGGCCCTCGGGGCCATGGACTCAAGCGGAGTACGCACGAATCCACAGTTCCTGGGCACCGCTGTCTGGGGTTGGAGCCGATTCATGGCCTGGCCCCCGCACACCAACAACATCTTTGAACCCGGCTCCCCCGAAACGGAGGTACTCAGCGTGCTCGGCGAGCGACTCTAGCCAAGAGCAACCCAATAGGCGTTAGCGCTCTTCGAGAAGCTTCAAGTAGGCGCTTGTCGAAGCCACGGTCTCGGCCACAAAATCAGCGTCGTCGCGATCCTCAAGCTGGGTGGGCGTCATCACACGGTCGAGCCTCGCCCAGAGCATGGCGCTCAGTTGGTCGACCACAAAGCGGGTGGCTGTCTCAGGATCGGAATGCCCGATCTCGTTCCGCCGCTCAAGGAGTAGAGCCACAAGGCCTCCGTCCAGACGGTGACGAAAGCGCCAGAAGGCAGACCGGGTTTCCTCGTCCACAACCCCGACCTCGAACAGGATGCGCTTGTAACCCGGTCGCGCCCGCTCGATGGAAAGAGCCGTCCACAGGTAGTCGCTGAGGATATCCGCGATGCCAAGGCCTTTGTAGTGAGGCGGCCGGAGTCGCACCTCGATGACCTGATCCAGATCGCCCAGGATTCGGTCCACCACAGCCATGATCAGGGTCTCTTTCTTATGGAAGTGGTGATAAAGAGAGCCAATGGAGCGATGCGCCTCGCTTGCGACATCGTTCACCGAGGTCGACTCAATTCCACAGCGGGAAAACAGAGCCTCCGCGGCATCGAGAAAGGCCTGCTGGGTGGCCAGGCTCCGAGGCTGCTGCCCCGGACTTTCCCACCGACGAGGAGACACACTCGATTCCAATTCGGCCGCCTGGTCCATGCTTCTCCCTCGCCTGCTGGCTTGACAGTCCCATCATAACGAACTAGAACTAGAATTCTACTTCTATTTATTACCCCCCTGAGCTGTGCGCTCGATTGGAGAAGTTCGTTCATGACGCAACAAACCGCCTTGATCACAGGACCGGGCAGCGGCCTCGGACTGGAATTTGCTCGACAGCTCGCCGAGCAGAACTGGAATTTGATCCTGGCCGGGCGTACCGAGCAAAAACTCGCGGCCGCATCACAAGAACTAGAATCGGTGACCTCGGGTTGGATCAAGACGATCCCCATCGACCTTTCCGAACCGGGCGCAGCGGAAGCCCTCCACACCCAGGTCCGAGACAGCGGCGAAACCGTTGAGTTGCTGATCAACAACGCGGGCGTCGGGCTTTTTGGAGAACACACGACGCTCCCCGACTCCGAGTTGAGCTCCATGCTCACTTTGAACATCGTGAACCTGACACTCCTCAGCCAGTACTTCGGGGCCGACATGAAAGAGCGGGGGCATGGATATCTACTCAACATCGCGTCCACGGCGGGTTTCCAACCCGTCCCGCTTCTTTCCTCCTACGCGGCGTCCAAGAGCTACGTGTTAAACTTCACCGAAGCGCTCTCGAAGGAGCTTGAAGATCACGGGGTCACGGTAAGCTGTCTGTGTCCGGGCCATACCGAGAGTCAATTCTTCGAGCGCGCGGGAATCGTTGCGAGTGAAAAGGGATTCTTCTCTCCCAGCGCAAGGATGAACGCCGAGCAGGTGGCTCGTGTGGGCCTCAAGACCGTGTTCGCGGGAAAGCTGACGGTCATCCCCGGCTTCAGGAACAACGCTCTCGCTCTCGCCAATCGGTTCTCGACCCGGCCCCTCGCCGCCTTCATTTCCAAGCGATTGACCGCCAATCCCTGATCTCGTAACGAGGAGAACCGACCGGATGTCTTTCATCGAAAGCGCTCGCACCAGGGCTTTCAGATCCTCCCTTTGTCGAAAGGTTGGATCCGTGCTGCTTCTTGCAGTGCTTGTCCATACCGAACCCGCCGCCGCGCAGGAGCTAAAACTGCTCCCCGGCGTCGCCGAGCGTGTGGCGCCCAGCAGCGAGGACCGGGGGGTGACGCTCGGCGGAGGGCAAGTTGACCCGAAGCTGGATCTTTCCGCCGGCTACGACGACAACATCCTGGCCACCGAGACGAATACGCTTAGGGATGCGCGTTTCCAGATCGACCCTTCTCTCGGCTACCGGAGGAAGGGCTCCTCCTACTCGGTGTCCACGGGCGCGTTCCTGTCGTCCCGTCTCTACACCGAAGAAACCTCCCAAGACAATCTAGATTGGGGCGTGGGTGGCTTGGGGGAGCTGAACGTGATTCCCAAGACCGATCTACGCGCCATGGTGGGATACCAGTACCTGACGGATCCGCGCGGTGGCATCAACCCGCCCGTCGAAGCCCCGACGACCTCCCAATACGGATTGATCCAGTCCAGCGTGACCGGCGACTACACGCTCGGTGACTTCGAGTTCTCCCTCGGTGCCAATATCCAGATCTACGATTACAACAGCGCCAACCAGAAGTATCGGAATCGCGAGGTCTACAGCCTCACCGGGCAAATCGCCTACACGTTCCTCACCGACTACAGCGTCTTCGTACGAGCGACCAATACCAAGACGGACTTCAACAATCTGAGCGCTCCCCTTCCTCCGCCCGCCGTGCCGGGGACCCAGGTCACCCAGGACAACGATGGCGAGCGCTTCGCGGTGGGATTCGCGTCGCAGGTCACCGACACGATCTCGGGCGAAGCCTACGTGGGCTATCTCGTCCAGCGTTACAACAGCGACCTCTTCGAGAAAGTCGAAGGCGTCCTCTTCCATGTCGACCTCAAGTGGGCGCTCTCTTCCAAAACATCCGTCTGGCTGAAGGGTTCGCGAGACGTCGTCGATGCCAACACACTCCAATCGGGTGGCATCCTGTACTCGGTCTGGGGCATCGAGGCTGAGCATCAGGTACTGCAGGACCTCAGACTCAAGACCGGCTTCTCCTACTACAGCGGAGACTATGTGGGCGCGCCGAGAGACGATCACGGCTACCTGTTCTCGCTGCGAGCCGACTACAGGCTTTCCTCCGTGGTCAGCCTCGATCTCCACTACCTCTACGATGATCGGGATTCCAATCAAGCGGGCGAAGACTACACTCGGAATCAGATCAGCGTGGGGGTCCAGCTGGAGTACTGAGCCTCTTCATCCACTTCTTCCGATGCGAATGTGAAATTCAAAATCATTCGTTCCGAGAGGACAGGCAGGGGAAGGCTCCTCCATCCAGATGTCGGGGTCTGGCTTCACTCACGCCCACGAGCTTTCGGGCGTTCCACGACTCGCAAAAGACCGGCACTCTCACTATGGTTAGTTCGTCGGTTCACTCCGAAACGGACCAATAAGACAAGGGAGCAGAAGTGGAGCAACTCGACGTTACGAAGACATGTCAGATCCTGAACCGGATCATGGAGTACGAGCTGGCCGGAGTCGTCCGCTATACCCACTACTCTCTCATGGTGACGGGTCCGTACCGGATGCCCATCGTCGATTTCATGCAGGCCCAGGCAGCCGAGTCCCTCCTGCACGCCCAGAAGGCCGGCGAAATCATCACGGGTCTCGATCAGCACCCCGAGCAGGGCATCGCCCCGATCAGCGAGACCCACGATCATGCCATCTACTCGATCCTCCAGGAAAGTCTGGAGCACGAGCTCAAGGCCCTGGGTCTCTACAAGGACCTCCTGGGCGTGGTCGACAACGCGAGCGTCTATCTGGAAGAATATGCCCGCACCATGATCGGTCAGGAGGAGCTCCACGTGATGGAGCTCCGAAAGATGCTTCGAGATTTCTCGGGCTGAGCCCGCCTTCTACTCCCTGGCGCACGGTCCGTCTGGGCCTTTCTGACCCGCCTAGACCCGCGTCAGGAAGCCTCGGGCCATCTCCACCGAGCCGTTCTGGGCCCCCGGGCCCGACCCCGGGAAGAGCCACCCCGCACATACGGCCGGCACCGGGCTCTCGCACAGGATGAGGTTCGTCCTCCATACGGAATCTTGAAATTCTTCAACGTTTTGATAGAGAAAAATCATGGCAATTCGACCATTTGGATCTAATTTGCGACCGCAACGACATTTTGATCCCAAATGAAAAGGGCTGGCATGGGCCATGCTCTACTGCCTCACTCAGGAAAGGGAACTATCCGTGAAAACTGGACCGGGCACCGCACGTAGGCTTTCGGCTTGCTTGAGCGTTCTTGCCGCCTTCACGCTCGCCATGATACCCGCCACCCAAGCCTCTTCGGAAGCCTCCGAATCCATCGACAAGCCCGTGGTGGAACAACTTCTTGATCTGCTTCGCGCCAAGGGNGACATCANCGATGAGCAGTATCAGGAGATGCTCACCCAGGCCGAAAAAGAAGAGGCCANGAGCCAGAGCGCAAGCTCCAAAGCCGAGGNCCTCCCGNCNGTCNCGGCAGAAAAGCCCAGNNCCAAGGTGACCGCGAACTACAAGGGNTTGGGCATCTCCTCNCCCGACGGTCGGTTCAANTTCCAGGTGGGCGGNCGTNTCCANGCGGACTGGAACGTNTTCGAGCAGGACATCACACCGCTCGGCGACGGCATGNNACTCCGTCGNGCCCGACTGAANATGCAGGGCACCATGTACAAGGACTTCAAGTTCAAGNTCGAAGTCAACTTNGATCCGGGAGGCAAGGTCGAAGTCACCGACGGCTGGCTCTCCTANCAGGGCTTCAANCCCATGGGNCTCCCNCTGGTTCTCACGGTGGGCCACCAGAANGTGCCCTTCTCCCAGCAGTCCATGANCAGTTCANACTGGCAGGTCTTCCAGGAACGCTCCATGCAGGANGCNTTCATCGACAACCCGGCCATNGGCCGACGTCGNCTGGGCTTTGTGGCCCGCACCTACGGGACCCACTGGCTCGCCGANGCCGGTGTNTTCGCCGAGGGAACGCGAAAGCCCGACAAAGACAACGACAACTTCGGAGCCGCAGGCCGCCTGCTCTTCTACCCCTTGATCGAAGAGCGCAAGCTAATGATCCTGGGTGGCGCCGTGTACTATCGCAGCTGGAACCGCAATCCTGCTAGCGGCGAAGACCTCAAGTTTGCGGCCCGGCCTGAGGGACATATCGCAGGCTCCAAGCTCATCGATACCGGCTGGATGAGCCCGATGGACGATACCATCATGTACAACGGGCAGGTGAGTGGGGTCCTCGGCTCCTTCCACGCCCAGGCCGAATACACGGGCGTGCGAGTCAGCCGAACGGGAGAAGAAAATATCTCCTTCAACGGCTGGTACGTGCAGGCCGGCTACTTCCTTACCGGTGAGAACCGGGTCTACGACAGGAAGTCGGGTAAATACAAGCGGCCCGTCCCCAAGTCCATGGTGGGCGACGGCGGCTGGGGGGCCTGGGAGTTGGCGGCTCGCTATAGCGAGATGGACCTCGCCAGCGGAGACATCCAGGGTGGCAAGGAGCGCAACGTGACGGTGGGCGTCAACTGGTGGATGAACCGTAGCTTCCTGATCCGGGTCAACTACGTGCGTGCCCACACGGATCCGACCACAAACCAGGTGAGCGTCGGCGCAGGCGTAGACCAGAGCGTCAACGTGTTCGAGGGCCGATTCCAGGTGGTCTTCTAGACACCCTCAAAGGTCCGAACAAGCCGCCGATCAATCCGGCGACTGGAATGAAAAAGAAGCGCCGACGAAGCTCGCCTTCGTCGGCGATTGTTTTTTGGCGAGCCCGAGGAAATACGAAAGCACACAGCGCCGCCTACTCGGGGGCGATTCGTGCGATGGCGTTGTCGATGGAGGCCTGGAGACCGCCGCGCGAAAATGGTTTCGACAGGAACTCGAAGGAATCACCGAGCCGTTGGTCTTGCAATACATTTCGAGCGTCATACCCGCTAACGAGAATGATCGGCAACCTGGGCTGCCGCTTGCGGATGAGCGTCGCCGCATCCAGACCGCTGCCGTCGCCCAAGGTGACATCGATCAGGGCAAATTCAATCTGACCCAGATCCATGGCAGGCAGTTCATCGTGAAAAGCAGCCAGGCTGTCAAGCCATTGTACCTGGCGACCGCTCTGCTTGAGGAGGGTCGTGGTGAGCCGAGCCACCAGATCTTCGTCCTCGATGAGCAAGACCTTCGTTTTCTCAGCCACGCTGACCAGTTGGCCGAGCGCTTCCGGCGAAATCGTCTCGAGGGCCTTCGTCGAGTGAGGCAGAGTCATACGAAATCGACTTCCCCGATGGAGCTCCGACTCGACCGTCAGGGCCCCCAGATGCGCGCGCATGATGCCTCTTGAAGCGGCGAGGCCCAGACCTGTGCCGGTTTCGCGGGTGGTGTAGAACGGCTCGAAGATCCGCTCGATCTCGTCCGGCGCCATGCCGGACCCGTTATCCGCAACCATGAGCCAGTGGTACTCTGGATTTTCGGGCAGAATATCGCCACTCGACAACTCAAGATCGCTTCCGGAACCGACTGAAATCGTGATTCGAGAGGCCCCGGAGTCACGCGCATTGGTGAGAAGGTTGAGAATGACCTGGCGGATTTGAGTGGGATCCACATCGACGGCCAATACTTTTTGGCGATCAATATCAAAGACGACTTCAATCCCTTCAAGCAGGTCATGGGCCCAGTCCTGATCGATCTCGGATCCAAAGGCCGCCAGGTCGATGGTTTGGGTTTGGCGATGAGCCCGGCCCGCATACGCCAACATCTGCTGGGCCAGATCTCGCGCTCGGACACTCGCCTCCATCATGGACTCAAGACTCGTCTTTGTATCGATGGAATTGGTTTCGGATTCCTGCATCAGTTCGATGTTGCCCAGGATCACGGTCAAAAGATTGTTGAAGTCATGAGCGACACCTCCAGCCAGCACACCCAGGCTTTCCAGATGCTCCGCCTTCCGAGCTTGGCCCTCCAAGGCAATGCGCTGGCGGGTCTGCAGGGCCAGGTTCGCGAGGTCGGCAATCGAGGCCGCGAACATCTGGTCTTCCAGGGTCCAATCGGTGTCGATGGGGTCGCGTTCGATGACGATCACGCCAGAAAGATTCCGAGAGCTGATGATGCCGGCATAAAGCGTGGGACGGGAGGTCCCCTGGCCATGAGCGCGACTTCCACCAGAGAGGCCCTGTGGACCACGAAGCGAGACCACGGTCCGACTTTCAAAGAGGCGTTGGGTGAAATCGTCGTCGAGGGCCGGCGGATTGGTCACCGGTTTGTGGCTCCCTGAGGCCTCTTCTCGATCTGAAGCCACCGGTTGCAGGGCATGCTTGTCGTCGCCCTCCATCAACCAGATCGTGACACTGGAGGCCGCCAGGTTGACTCGGGCCGCCTCGGAGATCAGCTTCAGGACAGGTCTCACATTGGTGTCGGAGAGAGCCGGCGCCTTGACGAGATCTTGAAGGACCTGGCTTCTTTGTAGAAGCAGNTCGACNCGCATCCCCGAGGCNCTNGTCGCATTGATTCNCTGNTCTTCNAGGANCCCTCCTGCAAACGCCGCAAACAACAGAAACCATCCCCACTCAGAGGGCTCCGGGACGTCGAAGCGTGCCACGATGGTGGCCCAGGCGGCCAGGGCCAGCGCCACCATGGAGTAGAAAGAGACTCTCGACAACATGACGAGGCCGAGACCAACAATCAGGACCACAAAATTCGTCGTGTTGACGGCTTGTCGGAAAAGAGCGAAGTGCACCACGGTATTGACCAGTGCAATGCCCGCCAAGACGACACTCGCCATATGAGCTTGATTCTGTCGCGGGTTTCTTCGCCATGCGACCGCAATCGCCCCACTCAGCAACGAGGAAACAGCGGCCAGCGCCGACATGACCCAGCGATTGTCACCCGTGAGTATGAAGGGGTGGATGAAAGCCAGCAGGCCATAGAGCGCCGCGATCAGGGAGGCTGTCGTCGTGATCGAGGCGGATACGGCTTCTCGAAGGGCCCGAGTACCTGGGTCGATTTCCGGTATTTTCACTTCGACAGCCTCATCGAGGGGAGCCTTCTCCGATCCTTGATCAGACGTGAACAGGAATTTTAAGAAAACACTCTACACCCTTGGCCATGCCCGGTACAGACAAAAGAGAGAAGGCAGATTGCCCAAAGCAGTTCAATCGCGCTCGGAGTCCAAGCAGCCCCCCTCCGCACTGGCTGGCATTCCGTTAAGGCTCCATTTATAGGAGAGGAAGCGAATCTCGAAGTCTCCCTTTCTCAGTTTGTCGGCCACGTCAGGATCATCGACATACAGCGCAAGGAAGTCGGAAAGGCTGGACCCCTCCGACGTGAAGTCCTCCTTGTACCAGTCGAAAATGGGCGAGATCAGCGCCACTTCTTCATCCGGATAAAACCGATTGCGCTCGGGGTCGTTGATGAATTCCCGGGTGGCCGCATCCAGTTGCTCGTCAAGTATTTCAGCCCGGAAGACCCCGGATTGAAGAGCGGGACAGGAATAGGAAGCGCAGACAATGGCAAAGTGGATTCGGCTATCACCGAGGGGTCTGAGTCGCTCATGTTCTAGATCCCAGAGCGTGATGTCCTCGCCCGCTATGGCGTGCCTGTTTCGCAGGAAGAAGTGATAGCGCCCGAGTAAAGAGGAGGGGCTGTTGCCCGCCAGGATGGAGTCGATCGCCGACGCGTTGTAGGCATTCGTATAGAAGCTCAGGATTTCGTCTCGAGTCGCCCCTGTGAGATCCGCTTCACGAATCTGCTCGAGGTAGCTTTCGACGGCCTCGGATCCGCAAAAGCCTGGATAATGGACGAAGCCTTGTTTGACATTCTGGCCAAGAAGCTCGTTCCAGCCCTGGCTGTCGATCTTCGCGGGAGGAAGACGGTGCTTCACAGCAAGCTTTCTCGGCGTGGCCACGCAAGAGACCATTACAAAGAGCGCGGTCAGCGCGATCAGGGCTGTTCGGGCACTTCGCGACGCAGTCCCTTTACTCAAGTAAATCTCCCGCAAGGCTGGGCTGGTGATGAACTGTACCCCTGGGCCGGTCTAGAGTCGCGCGTGGTGAAGTTCCGTCTCGAGAATCGCCACGCAGCCAATGGCTTCAAGCGCGTCGGCGACACGGGGCACCTCCCCCTTTTCGACCATCACCTTCACGCCGAGCCATCCCGGATCGTGAAGCGGCTGGACGGTGGGCGACGAGAACCCCGGCGTAATCGCTCGGGCCTCGTCGATGCGCTCGGCCGGACAATTGTATTCAAGCAACGAGTAGCGATCGGCCGCCAGCACACCGTCGATGCGCCGGATCAAGCGCTGAACACCCGCTGGATCCCGCGGCGCGGAATTCCCGATCAGCACAGCCTCGGCGGAGAGCACTTGATCGATTTCCACGAGATCGTTCTCCACCAGACTGCTCCCGGTCTCGACAATCTCCACGATGGCGTCCACGAGGCCGAGCAGCACCATGCCCTCCACGGCCCCCTGGATCTCGAGAATATGAACGTCCGCCACACCGTTTCGTTCGAAATAAGCGCGAGCCAGTTCGACAAATTTTGCGCCCACCACCTTCCCGGCCAGGTCTCCGGCCACGCGATAGGAGGCGTCCTTGTGAACTGCCACCGAGAGGTGGCAGCGGCCAAAACCGAGTTCGCGATGCATTTGGACCGAACGGCCCTTCTCTTCGACCTGATCACTTCCGGTGATCCCCAGATCCACCACGCCTTCAGAAACAAGCACAGGGATATCCGCCACATTGCAGAAGATGATCCGGACTCCGCTCTCGACGCAATCGGAGAAGAGTCGGCGACCCGATATCCGGAAACGGAGTCCCGCTCGTTCAAGCACGCTCAAGGCACTTTCGCGAAGCCGTCCCTTGGAAGGGGCAGCGATCAACAAACCGGGCTCAGCCAACATCGGACGCCCCTCGAGCCGCCTTCTCGGCCAGCCCTCCTACGCCAAAGCGATCTTCCAAAACAGAATAGACATCCACGGGTTTGAGGCCCGTGCTGGAAAGCAGGACCCAGAGGTGGAAGAGCAGGTCCGCAGCTTCCCGCGCGCAGTGCTCAGCATTGCCTGACTCGGCGGCTTCAATGGTTTCCTCGGCCTCTTCGCGCACCTTCGCCGATATGGCCTCAAGGCCGCCATCGAAGAGCGACACCACGTAACTACCATCGGGGCGTTCAAGCCGTCGCGACTCGATTACCTGGAAGAGTCTGTCCAGGACCTCCGATTCGGCCATCTTTTCCCCTTCCCCGCGCAAAGAACACTGGGCTTCTCTCAAAATGCGGAAACGTCCAGGACGCGCCCGACAGGACTCGAATGTACGGCTCCGTACTCCGCCAGTGTGAAAGGTTTATGTAACTGTATGTCTCTCGATCTATCAAGTCTGAACCCTTGAAGGCCATCGGGTTTTCGTCGGTTTCGCAATGGACTCGGAGGCCTCCCTCTCCCTCCAAAACTCCGCCCCTCGCTCGCCCGCCGCAAATCGCCCACAAAAGGGCCCACATGGGGGTGCTACGCTTCTCCCGTTGGAATTCCACAATCAAGAGTCACCCTGATTTCGCAGAACCGGGAAGTACGACTCAGAGCCCATGGCTGAAGACATACTCAAAACCATTCGTCGAGTCGGTCTCGACGAATTCGACCCAGACCCCATGAACCCTGGGGGGGTAAGCATGTTCAGAGATGCCGAGCTCGCGGACGCCATCCGCGTACTGGCCCACCATCCGGCCGCAGCGCGAACCTCGCCCCACACCCAGGCGTTCAACGAACAGACCCTACGGCTGGGTCGCCAAATCTACGATCGAACGGGCTGGGACGTCGTGCCTCATTTTGTGCTCGCCACAAGCGTCGGAGACTTTCCTCCCCTTCCTTTCCCCATTCACACCGACGGGGAGGGAGCCACATTCGCGGACGCCCGGACGTTTACGATCTGGGTCCCCCAGTCTCATTTTGAAGAGCCTCATCTGCTGCTCTTCCGACCCAAGCTCTCGCCGCCCCCGAACTCTGAGTTCCACCTTGATGAGAACGGTCTTTACGGCCGAACCATGTTGCAGGACGACATGTTCAAGCAGTACTCCACAATTTCCGATCTAGGCGTTTTCGAATTGTCGCTCAAGAAGGAAGAAATCCTGACCTTCAACGGTACGGTCCCGCATTGCACACACCCGGAGTCGACGCGCGAAAGAAGCTCTGTCAACTTTCGCTGCCCGTCGAATCGCGGATCCCTGGATGAGCCCCAACTCCATGTGAACATGACCTCACCCTACGGACGGAGCTTCGCCTCACACTCCAAAACGACTCCGTTCAGCTCTCTTCTGAGGACTGTCGATGCTCGAACCTCACCGAAAGGATACTACGAAGTGGATTTCGCCTTTCGCAAAGTCGCCCGAAAGAATCGCCATCGGCAGTACGCCGATCGAATCAAGGGGTCTCGATGGGTTCCTTCACGTTGGCGGAGGACCCTGTGAGTCCACCCGTCTCTTGCCTCACCTTCAGAGGATCGCGTGTTTCTGCGCGAGCGGATCACCTGGCTTGGGCGCGGCTCAGACGCGGATCGGTCGCCTGGCCGATCACGATCGGTTCACCCACCCGGACATAGCGGTAGGCTTCGCCGAACTCGCCGGCAAAGAGCGCGATCACCTCGTCGCTGCTGTCATGGCCCCCTACCCCGATGACGCCCAGGTCTCTTTCTCGCAACAGGGCGAGTTGCTCCTCGATCTCGACCATGGTCAGCGGAGAGAACAAGCCATCTCCCGAGGCGAGAACGCGTTGTACGTCGAGGCCCACCATCCGCAGACGTCCCTGCGGCACCGGGAGGTGCAAACCGCCCATGATCCCGTAGAGCGGCTCATCGAAGAGCTGGTCGTAACGGCGGAGCAGGTTCGGGATGGGCTGGTGTCCACAGCCCACGATCAGCACAACGCCGAGGCCCGAGACGTTGACGGCCAGCGATTGCTCATCGATCCAGCCTAGAACCAGCTGTCGCGGCACGGTCCCCGTCGTCGCAAGGCCAGGACCAATGGGCATCGGCTTGTCGGCCACGATGGGGGACAAGCCGGGATACGTCATGGCCACCGGTACGAAGGCCCGGATATAGGGATGGGAAAATGGCACCTGTTCGTTCCCCATGGAGAAGCTCCGCTCCTGCTGGCGCCGCATGCCACCAACATGATCGAGATGATTGTGCGAGATGAAGACCGTGTCGATGCTGGCCGTGTCTACACCCAGTTCGCGCATGTTGTGTTCGAGGGGCGACGGCGATTGGGCCCGGGCATTGTGACCGACATCGAAGAGGATGCGGTGCTCGTCCGTCTCGACGAGGTAAGAGAGACCGACCTCACCCACAAGACCCGGGCGCCCTCTGTGGTAGTCGACCAGGGGCGTGATCGTGAGCGACCGCGTCTCGCCGAAGTCGCCCAGGCGGGGCGGCCGGTAGGAGGCAAATGCCCGGTCGGCACGCTCCACGCCTTGCCGGTGACGAAACTCAAAGGCAGCGAGACCGATCGCCACGACGGCAACAAGCAGCCCCGTTCCCCAGACGAAAGATCTTCTCATGGCTCCTCCCTCACGCTCCCGACCCACTCATTGAGTGCGCGAATTCCAGCCCGCCCAACCCCACCGCACCGCACCGCACCGAGGGAACGCGTCGTCTAGCCCACGAGTTCCGACCAGCGATCCAAATCGATTTCGATCAGTTCGATCAATGTTCCATCGGGATCCCGGCAAACCGCGATCTTCGCGGATCCACCCTGCCCGACTTGCGGCGAAGAAAGAAACTCGACCCCCTCGCCGACCAGCCGCGCATGGTCTTGCTCGAGGTTCTGGGACGCAAGGCAGATCCGCACGATCCCTCGGTCGCGAGTGGACAAAGGCGCCGAACCACCGGGTCGCGAAAGTTCTGTCAGGTCGAGCATCGGAAAGCCCTTCCCCAGCTGCAGGATGCAGCCACGGCCCGAAACCGGCGCTTCGAGACCGAGCGCCGCTGCGGCTGACTCCGACAAGATCTGCGGCGGCGCTTCCTGCTTGAGACCGAGGTAGGGAATGCCCGGCAGAAGGACGGAAAATCCCAACTTCTCGTAAAAACGGATCGCGGCATCGAGATCGCCCACGTTGACATTGATGTGCCCCCAGCCCAGGCGCATTTCTTCTTGAACCATTGGAATCTCCCTGTGAGGGCTGAGTGCATTGGAGGACCGCCTCAGGCGACCGCGCGGTCGATTGCCTCCACGAGGCTCGGATCCATCGGCCCCGCGGCTGCGACGGCCAGACACTCCGAAAGTTCCTCGCGGTTCTTCACTCCGAGCACCATCGTGTCCACGCCCGCCATGGAGAGGCTGTATTGATGAGCCAGGAAAGCCGGAGTCTGGCCCGACTCGGCAGCGAGTGCGCGAAAGGCCTTGGCGCGATCAAAATCGCGCTGCTCCGCCGAGTCGGCATCGACGGGGCGATCGATTGCCGTCGCGAGCGCGCCGGCCGCAAGCGCGCGAATCCCCATCACGCCGATGCCTCGCTCCGACGCCCGCTCAATGACGGCTCGCGGCTCAGGGGGCTCGGCAGAGATGGCCATGCCGCCTGGAGAGTCAAGCAGATTCGCAATNCACTGAACCACGTCAGGCTTCGTNTCNGCGTCCAANGCGGCGANATTCTGGGCCTGNGTNCTCGCCGCNGTGAATCCCCAGGCNCCGANNCGNCCCTCNGCCTTCCATCTNTCGAAGACCGGNACNACNTGAGNNGCGAATCGGCTTTCCTGAACNCCAATATGGGGCAGNANGGAGGGNCGGATNGAATCNGACCAGCCATCNTCGATNAGGTAGCCGTGAAGAATGAANACATCNATGTGGTCACGCCNGAGCCGCTCNCAGCTCTTATCGAGCGAACTTCTCAACCGCGANTCGATTTCATCTGCGGGTGCATCGCCGAGCATGCACTTGGTGGTCAGCTTGACATCGGCCGGGTAGCCATCCGCGAAGGCGAGGCCCATGACGGACTCCGCCTCGCCCCGACCATAGAGCGGAGCCATGTCGAATAAGTCGATCCCGGCCTCGTAGGCCGCACGAACCGTCGCGATCGCCTCATCCCGATCGGTCGAGCCCCAGACCTGACCGATGCCGCCGCCTCCAAGNGAAAGTCGACCTGTTTCAAAACAGCGCCCAAGCATCGCCTTGGAAATCTTCTTTGATTTGAGCTCTTCCAAAAAATTCCTTCCTCAAGAAGAATGCATTCAGGCTCGGAAGTATAGGCCGACTGCNGNCNAAGAAACGAGTGGGGGGACCGATGGGCGAGAGTCCTCGGTCCGAGCAGTCAAGACCGTTTCACGGCCATTGCGCTGTACTTCTCTGCCAGCACTTCCATTCCCGGCGAGACTTCCACCTCATGGGGCGTGTAGCTCGGCATATAGATCCGAAGCAAGCGNGGGAGAATCTCCCGCACCTTTGGCATCTCGAACGTCNCACCGGCAACCAGGTTTCTCGGCGCGCGGGTCGTCACCCTCCCCGCGTTGGCCTTCACCATGTACCTGGCCACTCTCCGGATCCAACGCGTGAAGTGCCACTGGGCGTAGATGCCAACGANAAGCCTATACAGGTACCCACCTGATACGTGCTCATAGACATCGAAGGCCACATTACGATGCTCGAGTTCTTCGACGAAATGCCATTCCACCATCTGCATGAAAGGGGAGAGGTCCTCTCCGAAGCCGTTGGGCTCCATCAAGAGCTTCACCGCGCTCATGGTNAAGGCCTCGAACCCCTCTGCGTAGGCCAGATTCCAACGGAGCGACCTGGTTCGGGAAAAACGCTCGTAGTCCTCGGCCAACTCCTCCTCGAACCTCGCGAGGCCAGGGAAGCCGGCCCGGCGGACCGTCGCGTTCCACTTCATATGCATCCTGTAATGCTGACCTTCCTGGGCGGCAAAGCGCTTGAGGTCCTCGAGCAAGGCCGGATCGTCGACCTCCTTCTCCGCCGCCTTCATCGACCGGATCAGATAGGGCTCCAGGTGAGGCAACAGCAACGAACCCGCAACCATGGCGAAGGACTGCTCCGGATTGCCCGGGACGATGAGGGGATCGATGTCCCCATCAAACTCGAACGGCATCCNCCGGACTGTGATGGAATCCAGAATGGCCCTCGCCTCCTCATGCTTCGTCAACGTACCACACCTCNCCAAGCAGACCGTGGCTCGTTGCGGATTCTGCAATTTCGAACCACTCGACGAAGGCTATCCCAGGACGCGCAGCGGATAATGATTCCAAAGGCCCGCGGTGCACCCTTGGCCATCTCCGGGACAGGTCAAAAGAGGGGGGACAGGCGCTCCCCTGAAAGGGCNGGGGCGTGTCGGCGGCTACTGGACCGAATAATTGCGTGCATCCATACAGGCCCCGAAGGCCCGCTTGAAAGTTTCCTGGTTCTCGGTGTTCTCCGTCGCGGCAGCCTGCTCGGACGCCTGCTCCGCTCTCTCGGCCTCTCTTCTTTGCGCCCGGCGTCCNCGCATAGCCCCGCCAGCCGCACCCACCGCGGCACCTTCCCCGGCGTCACCCACGATGGCTCCGATCGCCGCTCCTCCGGCCGCGCCACGCGCTGCGCCGCGCAAACCGCCACCTCTTGGCTTCTCGGTCGGCTCGGCCTCCACCGGAGGCGCTTCGGGGTCGATGCCCGTCCGGGTCTTGGCCGAGTCGTAGCAGGCGAGAGTATCGCTCGCCTGCTTGGCTGAATCCTGGTCGCCCTTGGGATACACGAAGACCCCGAGTTCCTTCTGGATTCGATTGTTGACGCTGTCGGAGACCTCGTCGGCCCAGGCCGGCCCCGCCAAAAGACAGACTATGAGTGCGCAAGCGCCTACAAAAAAAACCGAGAGATTCCTCATGTTCTTACTCCCTTGTTGTCATGAGCGGAAAAATACCGCCAGAGTTGCCAGCCTGCACTGAGNACGCGCGACGAATCAGTCACCGCCGTCGACGATATCGAAAGTCATGCCCGCACGATCGACAAGGCGGGGGATGAGCTTCTCTCCGAGCGCGGCCGCGGGGGTCCAAAGCCCTCCCGCTGTGTCCTTGCAGTCATCGATCAAGCAAAGCGCCGCTTCGGTGATGATCTTGGATGTCGAGCCGTACCCCGGGTCTTTGTCACCCGTTACGCGCGCCCGGATCTCGCCCCCGTCGGCATGCGAACCGATCAAGAGCAGCCCATAGCCACCGGCCTCGCGCTCCTCCTTCGANGGCCCTTCACCCGGCTTCGGCCCCTCTTCGCCTTCCGGCGCCACACCCATCGACGCCATGACGTTCGCCATTTCTTGACCGGAGTCGCCGGGACCGGCGAAGAACATCTCGTCGTACACGAAATNCTCCCCGTATCGATGTCCCGTCAGAGCGTTTGAGCGATGGATGTTCTTGGTGTTGATGGGCGCCATGAAGAACGGGGCCACCCAGCCACCCNAAATCTCATCTTCCATGACCTCATTGCCACCGGGCTGTTCCGGGCCTTGAAAGCCATTCGAGAGAGAGAAGGGATNCATCAGGGTCGCGAGCACGGTCGGGTCCGCCTGCACGGCCTCCATCGTGGCCTTGCCGCTCGCGGCCGTGCCTCCGGACAGTGTGCCNCGCATGTCGACGACCCGCGTTCGCACTCGGCTGCAAGCGCTTCCGAAGCGCTTCTCAGCNGCCTGTTGCAAGAAGAGCACGCCATGATCGAAGGGAATTGAATCGAAGCCCGCAGAATGCACGATCCGGGCGCCGGTTTCGACNGCGCGCGCGTGGAAGCGATCGATCATCTCGTGCATCCACAGGACTTCGCCCGACAAGTCGACATAGTCGGTGCCCGCTTCCACGCAGGCTCTCACGACGCCCTCTCCATACCACGTATAGGGTCCCACAGTCGTCAGGATGCATCGGGCNCGCTCCGCCATGGTTCGCAGCGAGTCGGGGTCGTCGCTATCCGCCACGACGAGCTTTGTACTTTCGGGGGCTCCAATCTCGTCGCGAACCGCTTCAAGCTTGTCGTGGCTCCGGGCGGCCATCGCCCAACGAACATCTCCATCGACGCCGTAGCGCTCGACCAGGTACTCGGCGACAAGCCGTCCGGTAAAACCGGTGGCTCCAAACACAATGACATCGAACTCGCGATCTTGACTCAAGTGAATCTCCGTATGAAAGCTTTGTGTGGATTTGATCTCGCGGATCTAGCGAGCGTTGGTCGAAAGGAAGACCAGCAGGAGGGTTTCGACCGCCTGGGAAAACGGCGGCACGAAAAGCAGGCCGAGGGCCCAGACAGCGGCCACGCCGCCGCAAACCTTGATATATGTGCTCGTGCTCATGTCAGCGACTCCTCGGTGCGAGTTCGAACATCCAGGTATCGCCTTCGGCGACTTGTCTCATCCCCTGGGCCACGGCTTCGGGGGTCACTCCGCCGAAGTACTTCATGGCTGTTTTTCTCGAGACGCCTTCAACGATCTCAGGATCCGTGACGCGAATCAGCTCACGCTCGTAACGGACACCCTCGATGCGGACCACCGCGTCACGCGAACCGGCCTCTTCGACGTCGAAGGCCCAATCCTTCCAGAGTCGCCCAAGCATCGATCGCATGTAGGCCGAGCCGACATAGATCTTGCCGTCACTTTCCATCACCCAGATGGTTCGCGAACTCACGGGATCGCTGGTTTCCAGCTCGATCGTCCCGACCTCGTCGGTGAACGACCAATCGGGGTCCGCTCCCTGGTGAA
>NZGT01000142.1 GCA_002691025.1 Spirochaeta sp.
GAACACATCCTCGATCGGCATCAGGAAGTCACGGTCCAGAGCCCGCTCCGGCTCCGGAATGTACGAGTCCAGCGCATCCATCAACGAGTCGATGCAAGCGTTGTTGTCATCGTTCGAGGCATCTTCCAACGCCTTCAGCGCACTGCCGTTCACGATCGGAATGTCGTCGCCCGGGAACTCGTAGTTCGAGAGAAGTTCGCGGATCTCCATCTCCACCAACTCAAGCAGTTCCTCGTCATCCACCTGGTCCACCTTGTTCATGAACACCACGATGTAAGGAACGTTCACCTGGCGGGCCAGAAGCACGTGCTCTCGAGTCTGGGGCATCGGACCGTCAGCGGCCGAAACCACCAACACCGCACCGTCCATCTGAGCCGCACCCGTGATCATGTTCTTCACATAATCCGCGTGACCCGGGCAATCCACGTGCGCGTAGTGGCGACCGTCCGTCTGGTACTCCACATGCGCCGTCGCGATCGTGATCCCGCGCTCGCGCTCTTCCGGTGCCTTGTCGATGGATTCAAAAGGCTGGAACTCGGCCAGACCCTTATGAGCCTGGCGCTGCGTGATCGCCGCGGTCAAGGTCGTCTTACCATGATCCACGTGACCGATCGTACCCACATTCACATGCGGCTTTGTCCGCTCGAATTTCTCCTTGGCCATGCCTCTTCCGTCCCCTTTTGTTCTCTTTGTCTAGGTCTACTCGGCTCAAGGCCGAAAAAACGAGCTTTCTGCTCAGAGCCCCACGATGGAGTCAGCCACCGATTCCGGCGCTCGTTCATAGTGGGAGAATTGCATCGTGTAACTCGCGCGGCCCTGCGTCATGGAGCGCGCGGCCCCTACGTATCCGAACATTTCAGCCAGGGGCACTGCCGCCGAGATCACCTGAGCCGTCCCCCTTACATCGATCCCGGAGATCTGGCCGCGTCGACCATTGAGGTCTCCTTGCACGACACCACGGTACTCATCCGGCGTAACCACTTCCACGTTCATGACGGGTTCCAGGAGAACCGGCCCGGCTTTGCGCAGGCCTTCACCCATGGCCATCGCCGCGGCAATGCTGAACGTACGATCGGTCGAAGCGTCGTCGCACTCGCCCGCAAGCAGCCCAACATGGACGTCGGCCACCGGAAAACCACCCAGGGTCCCACTCTGAACGGACTCCGAACACGCCTTCTCTACGGCCTCAATCAAAATCTCCGGGAACTCGTCCCCGACCAATCGGTTCTCGAACACGAAGCCCGAACCGCGCTCGCCGGGGCTCAACTCAAGCGTAACTTGCGCAACATCATCATTCCCGCCCGACGGCGAGACATAACGCGCATCCACGACCTCGGTGCGCGTAATCGATTCCTTGTAAGCGACCTGTGGGCGTCCCACATTCGCCGCTACGCCGAACTCGCGCAGCAGTCGATCCGTGATCACCTCAAGGTGCAATTCGCCCATCCCCGAGATGATGGTCTGCCCTGTCTCCGGATCACTGGCCACCCTGAAGGAGGGATCCTCCAACGCCAGGTTGTCAAGCGAGGCAGAAAGCTTTGCCATATCCGCCGTCGTCTTCGGCTCGATGGCAATCGAAATGACGGGCTCAGGGAACTCCACAGACTCCAGAAGGACCGGTGCCTTGGTGGCACAAAGAGTGTCTCCCGTAACCACGTCCTTGAGGCCGACAGCCGCGACGATATCGCCTGCAGACACCTCATCCAGGTCCTGTCGTTTGTTCGCGTGCATTCTCAAGAAGCGACCCACACGCTGCTTCTTGTTTCGACCGGCATTCAAAAGGGTCTCGCCTGTGCGCGCCGTTCCGGCATAGACCCGCAAGTAGGCCAGATGGCCTGCGTGCTTGTCCGTCACCAACTTGAACGCCAACGCCGCGAAGGGCTCGTCATCCGAAGCCTTCCTGACCTCGAGTTCGCCATCCTTGGGTCGCGTCCCCTCCACCGGAGGAATATCAATGGGTGCGGGCAGGAAGTCGACCACAGCATCCAGCAGGGGCTGAACCCCCTTGTTCTTGAAAGCGCTCCCGCAATAGACGGGCACGATCCCGAGATCCAGCGTCCCCTTGCGCAAAGCGACCTTCAACTCTTCAACCGATGGCTCGTCGCCTTCGAGATATCGACTCATCAGGTCATCGTCGAATTCGACCACATTCTCGACCAGGATCTCACGGGCCGCGGCCACTTCATCCTGCATGGCCTCAGGCACTTCGCCCTCTCGCATCTCCGCACCGAGCGAATCATCATCCCAATACAGCGAACGCTTTCCAAGCAGATCCACCACGCCTTCAAAGGAGTCTTCCGCGCCAATCGGCAGCTGCATGGGCACCGCATTGGCACCCAGTCGATCACCCATCATCTGCACCACATTTACGAAGTCGGCCCCGACGCGATCCATCTTGTTCACAAACGCAACGCGAGGCACTCCATACCGATCCGCCTGGCGCCACACAGTCTCGGACTGGGGCTCCACACCACCCACGCCACAGAAAACCGCCACAGCCCCGTCCAGAACACGAAGTGATCTCTCTACTTCAATCGTGAAATCAACATGGCCCGGCGTATCAATGATATTGATACGCGTATCGGACCAATCGCACGTCGTCGCTGCCGACGTGATGGTGATTCCCCGCTCTTGTTCCTGCTGCATCCAGTCCATAGTTGCTGCGCCGTCGTGCACTTCACCGATTTTGTAGTTCACACCGGTGTAGTAGAGGATCCTTTCCGTTGTCGTCGTTTTACCAGCATCGATGTGAGCCATGATGCCGATGTTTCGGATGTTCTCCAGAGATTGTGTACGTGCCATGGCTTATCTCGCCGTCCTCGGCAGCCGGCTCTACAAAGAGCAGGCTTACCAGCGGAAATGCGCGAAAGCCTTATTGGCGTCCGCCATGCGATGCGTATCCTCTCTCTTCTTGACACTTTCACCGCGCTCGTTGGCTGCATCGATGATCTCGTTGGCCAACTTTTCGCGCATGTTCTTGCCCGGCCTCGCCCGCGAATAACTCGCCAGCCATCTCATGGCCAACGAGGAAGCCCGGTTCGGCGAAATCTCAACCGGCACCTGATAGGTCGCACCACCCACTCTCCGCGACTTCACTTCCACTCGCGGTCGAATATTCTCGAGAGCCCGCCTGAACATCGCCAACGGGTCACTGCGCATCTTCTGCTCGATCTCTTCAAAGGCACCGTAGATGATCGACTCAGCCGTACTCTTCTTGCCGTCCGTCATGATGACATTGATGAAGCGACCCACCATGCTGTCCCCATGCTTGGGATCCGGCGGTGTGACTCGCTTCGTTACTTCGCGTCTTCTGGGCATCGATTACTTCCCTGGTCGGTCCTGAGCCGCTTGGGCCAGCACCGACGATCCGTTGTAAAGAAGGGCTATTTGGGCCGCTTGGCTCCGTACTTGGAACGCCCTCGGTTTCTTCCTTCCACACCCGTCGCATCCAACGTTCCGCGGATAATGTGATACCGCACGCCAGGCAGATCCTTGACCCGTCCTCCGCGCACCAACACGACAGAGTGCTCCTGCAGCGTGTGACCTTCACCGGGGATGTAGGCATTCACCTCATTCCCGTTGGTCAAACGAACACGCGCCACCTTCCGCAATGCAGAGTTGGGCTTCTTGGGGGTCTGGGTAAACACGCGAAGACAAACGCCTCGTCTTTGCGGACACTTCGCCAGGTCAGGAGAACTCGTTCGAGAAACTCGCGGCTTCCTACCCTTGCGTATCAGTTGTTGAATTGTCGGCATGCAACCTCAATGCTTCAGCGCCGCGTTGGCGCAAAATGGAAAGGTCTGTTCCCACTGTTGCGATGTCACAGTGGAACTTTTCCAATCCCTTCATGGTTAAGTCGAGCGGGTCGAAGGCTCCTAGGACCCGTTCATTTCCGGGAGGTCTGATCGGCAGAACTCCCAACGATCCGAAACGTGCTTCTCTCATCCTTCACTGCAGATTGCAGCTCAAACCTTCATCCCCGTTTTTCGATCTTCGAGCGCAAAACTCCCCACAATCCGTCTTACAGTCTCGAAGGGAGCGGAAACACGGTGGAAATGCGATCATTCCCACTTCGCCGGTCCGGACCAAAACACCGGATTCGGCTCGCGCCTCAGCTCGCCCCTCCGAAAGCTGGAGGCGGACCGCGGAGATGCGGCCTCTAAGCGATGAAGCGCGGCCGATCGTAGCGACCCTCCCGGGGCTGTCAACGCCTCTAGAGCGCTTTCACTCGCTCAAGACACCGACCTCGCCTTCCGCGCGAGAGCCGGACCTCTTGACTCCACTTCGAACCACCTCGCCGACGGCGATTCAGGGCCAAAAACACCCGCCCTGCGGCTCAAGAACATCGGCTCTCGCCTCAAGGAAAAAGCGCGACCCCACCCATCGTGAGGCCGCGCTCATTTCATACCCAACTGACCTTGGCCAGGATTGCTCCCATACCGGGCTCAGCCCTCAAGGACCCCAGTCTCGGCTTCGATCGACACCGCCGAGGCCGGCTCTTCTGCGAAAGAAGAAGCTACGGTATCAACAATCGGAGCCGGCAGTTCCCCCTCGGGAACCGCGACCTGGACGCCCATACCCTTGTACTGATCCAGGCCAGTCCCCGCCGGGACCAAACGCCCCATGATCACGTTCTCTTTGAGACCGCGCAGCTGGTCCAGCTTGCCCCAGATGGCCGCTTCCGTGAGAACCTTGGTCGTCTCCTGGAACGAGGCCGCCGAGATAAACGACTCCGTGGAAAGCGAAGCCTTTGTAATCCCTAGAAGTTGGGCCTCCTTCTCGGGCGGCTGCTGTCCCTCTTCCTCAAGGGCCTGACGGACCGCATTGAAATGCTGTCGGTCCACTTGCTCACCGATCAGGAAATCACTGTCACCCGGATCGGTCACACGAACCTTTCTCAGCATCTGGCGAACAATGACTTCGATGTGCTTGTCATTGATCTTCACGCCCTGAAGTCGGTAGACCTCCTGCACTTCATCCGTCAGATACTTGGCGAGCTCTTTCTCACCCTTGATCTTCAAGATGTCATGGGGGTTTGAAGCACCATCCATCAGGGCTTCGCCCGCTCGAACCCGGTCTTCCGTATGAACACTGACATGCTTGCCCTTCGGAATCAGGTACTCATCCGGCTCTCCGCCTTCAAGCGGTGTCACCAGAACGCGACGCTTGCCACGGCTGTCCGGCCCGAACGATACGATGCCGTCGATCTCCGAAACCACTGCACATTCCTTCGGCTTCCGAGCTTCGAAAAGCTCGGCCACGCGAGGGAGACCACCCGTAATATCCTTGGTCTTACTGGCCTCACGCGGGATCTTCGCCACCACCTGACCCGCACCGACTTCCTCACCCTCTGAAACAGAGAGGAAGGCGCCGACCGGAAGAAGCGAAGCCGAATCCTCCCCACCCTCAGCCGAGCGAACCGAAATGCTGGGACGCAACGAAGGGTCCTTGGACTCGATGATCACCTTGGAAGACACACCCGTGAACTCATCCACCTGCTCCTGCATGGTGGAACCTTCAATGATGTCAGAAAAGGCAATCACACCAGGAGACTCGGAAAGAATCGGACTGGCAAAGGGATCCCAGTCCACCAGGATCGTACCCGCCGGCACCGAATCCCCTTCCTTGACTCGCATCGTCGCACCGTAGACAACCGGATGTCTTTCCCGCTCCCGGCCGCTGGAATCCACGATTCCCACTTCACCGTGCCGAGTCATGACCGTGTCAAGACCTTCGGAATCCTGGACCACGCGTACATTGTGGAAGCGCACCTTGCCCTCACTGCCGCTTTCGGCCTGAGACTGCTCGGCGCGTCGGGTTGCCGCTCCACCAATATGGAAGGTCCGCATCGTCAGCTGTGTACCGGGCTCTCCAATCGACTGCGCGGCAATCACGCCCACGGCCTCACCGAGGTTCACCATGGTCCCTCTCGACAGGTCTCGGCCGTAGCACATGACACAGACGCCCAACGGAAGCGCGCAGGTCATCACCGACCGGACCCGGACACTCTCAAGCCCTGCCCTTTCGATGGCCGCCACGCGATCCTCATCCAGCTCCGAACCGCGAGCCAGAAGGAGTTCGTTGTTGACCGGGTCCACCACGTCTTCGGCAGCAACGCGACCCAGAATCCGCTCCCCAAGAGTCTCGACAATGTCTCCACCCTCGACCAACGGGACCATTTCCAGGGACTCTTCTGTGCCGCAATCTTCGGCCAACACGATGACATCCTGTGAAACGTCCACCAAACGCCGGGTCAGATAACCCGAGTTGGCTGTCTTGAGCGCCGTATCGGCCAGACCCTTTCGCGCACCATGTGTCGAAATGAAGTACTGGAGCACCGAAAGACCTTCCCGAAAATTCGAGGTGATCGGAGTCTCAATGATCGCACCGGACGGTTTGGCCATCAAACCACGCATTCCAGCCAACTGACGCATCTGCTGAGTCGACCCACGCGCGCCCGAATCTGCCATCATGAAGATGGCGTTGAAGCTCGGAACCTGCTTGTCTTCTCCTGCGTTGTTCTTGACCGTTTCCTCTGCGATGCCCGCCACCAGTTGCTGAGTGATCTTCTCAGTGGCCTGCGCCCAGATGTCCACGACCTTGTTGTAGCGCTCACCGTCGGTGATCAGACCTTCCTGGTACTGGTCATCGATCTGATTGACCTCGGAGGTCGCCTCTTCGAGATATCTCGGCTTGTCGGGCGGAATGATCATATCGTCAAGACAGATCGAGATCCCCGCCTTCGTGGCATTCCAATAGCCCATGGTGCGAAGTCGATCGGCCAGAAGCACAGTCGCCTTGTCGCCCAGACGCCGATAGCACTGATCCATCAATTCACTGAGAGCCTTCTTATCCATGACCCTGTTCGTGAACTCAAAGGGGATCGCATCGGGAACCACTTCACGCAGCAGCATGCGACCCGTCGTGGTCTCCACAAGCTCCCCGTTTACCCGGACCTTGATGGCCGAATGGATATGCAGAGACTCCGCATCGTATGCGATCCGAACCTCTTCAGGACTGGAGAACACCATTCCCTCACCCAGGCTCCCAGGCCGTTCCCGACTCATGTAGTAGCAGCCAAGCACGATGTCCTGGGTAGGGCCAATGATCGGTCGACCCGTGGCGGGACTGAGAATGTTGTTCGTCGACATCATCAGCACACGGGCTTCAATCTGTGCTTCCACTGACAGAGGCACATGCACCGCCATCTGGTCGCCATCGAAGTCCGCGTTGAATGCGGCGCAGACGAGAGGATGCAACTGGATCGCCTTACCCTCAATCAGCATAGGCTCAAATGCCTGCATACCGAGACGGTGAAGCGTAGGAGCCCGATTCAGCAGAATCGGATGTTCCTTGATGACATCCGCCAGGATGTCCCAGACCTCAGGCCGCTCACTCTCCACCATCTTTCGCGCAGCCTTGATGGTGGTCACGTACCCTTGCTGCTCCAGCTTGGAGTAGATGAAAGGCTTGAAGAGCTCCAACGCCATCCGGTTCGGCAGCCCACACTGGTGAAGCTTCAACTCCGGCCCCACCACGATCACCGACCGCCCGGAATAGTCCACGCGCTTACCCAGGAGATTCTGCCGGAATCGTCCGCCCTTGCCCTTGAGCATATCCGAGAGCGATTTGAGCGGTCGCTTGCTCGGACCCGTAATGATCCGGCCTCGCCGACCGTTGTCGAAAAGTGCATCCACCGACTCTTGAAGCATGCGCTTCTCGTTTCGGATGATGACCTCGGGCGCGTTCAGCTCCTGCAGACGCTTGAGGCGGTTGTTGCGATTGATCACGCGGCGGTAGAGATCATTCAGATCACTCGTGGCGAAGCGTCCGCCATCGAGCGGAACCAACGGACGAAGATCCGGCGGAATCACCGGAATCACTTCCATCACCATGAATTCAGGCAGGTTGACTCCGGCTTCCCGGAACGCATCGAGAACCTTCAGACGCTTGGCGACCTTCTTCCGCTTCGCCTCACTGGTGGCCTCTCGCATCTCTTCGCGCAGCTCTTCGCATTCCTTGTCCACGTCGAGTTCAGAAAGAAGCTGACGTACGGCCTCGGCTCCAATCCCATACTCAAATGCATCTCGACCGTACTCTTCACGCAGTTCAATCAACCGCTCATCATTGACAAGCTCACCCTTGAGGAGTTCGGTGTCCTTCGGATCGATGACGAGGTAGGACTCGAAATAGAGGACCTTCTCGAGGTCGCGCAATGTGATCTCGAGGATGTTTCCGATCCGTGAGGGAAGAGACTTCAGGAACCAGATATGCGCCACCGGCGACGCCAGGGTGATATGCCCCATCCGCTCACGTCGGACCTTGGACTGGATCACCTCGACTCCACACTTTTCGCATACAACCCCGCGATGCTTCATGCGCTTGTACTTGCCGCAATTGCACTCATAGTCCTTCACGGGCCCAAAGATCTTCGCGCAGAAGAGACCGTCCCTCTCGGGCTTGAAAGTCCGGTAGTTGATGGTCTCCGGCTTCTTCACCTCGCCGTGCGACCACTCCCGGATCTTCGTGGGCGAGGCTAGGGAAATTCGAAGACCATCGAAGGCGAGAGGGTCTTTGGGCTTTTCGAAGAGATTGTAGAGATCACGCAATGCGGATGTCTCCTTTACAAAACTGTGTGCACATCTGACTAGTAATTTTCGGGACCATTCGGCTTCGCCGATTGGCTGACTATTTCTCGATCATCTCCACATTGAGACCCAACGCCTGAAGTTCCTTGATCAAGACGTTGAAGCTCTCAGGAAGACCCGGTTCCAGCGTATTCTCGCCCTTCACGATGGATTCATAGATCCGCGTTCGCCCCATGACGTCGTCCGACTTGACTGTCAAGAACTCCTGCAAAGCGTGCGCAGCGCCATAGGCCTCGAGCGCCCACACTTCCATCTCCCCGAGACGCTGACCACCGAACTGGGCCTTGCCTCCCAGGGGCTGCTGCGTGACGAGACTGTAGGGACCAATGCTCCGAGCATGGATCTTGTCGTCCACCAGGTGATGCAATTTGAGCATATAGATGATGCCCACCGTGACATCCCGATCAAAGGCCTCGCCGGTTCGACCATCAAAGAGGATCATCTGACCACTCTCCGGCAGATCCGCTCGCTCAAGCTCAGCCTTGACGTCGCCTTCAAGAGCCCCGTCGAAGACCGACGTAGCCACATGGATCCCACGCTTCGCGTTCCGAGCCATGGAGTAGAGCGCGTCCTCGCCAGCTGAATCGATGAGTTCACTCAAGGCCTCGTTGTTGTAGACCTCCTTGAGCTTCTCACGCAGTCGTTCCGGCGTTGTCTCGCGCGCCACCATGTCCCCGAGCATTTGTCCGAGTCCGTGAGCCGCCCAGCCCAGATGTGTTTCCAGAACCTGGCCGATATTCATCCGAGAAGGCACACCGAGAGGATTGAGCACGACATCAACAGGCGTACCGTCCGCCAGATAGGGCATATCCTCTTCCGGAAGAATCCGGGAGATCACACCCTTGTTGCCGTGACGGCCCGCCATCTTGTCTCCCACCGAAAGCTTCCTCTTGATGGCCAGGTAGATCTTCACCATCTTGAAGACGCCAGGCGGGAGCTCATCACCCTTCTTCAGTCTCGCAATCTTCTCATCGAAAACGGCCTTGATGACCATGGCCTGATCTTCCACGCTTGCGAAGATGCGGTCGATCTGATGCTGAACCGCATCATCCTTCACCTGGATGTCGCGCCAATTCCGATCCGGAATCGAGGCGAGGACCTCTTCAGTGATGGAGTCACCCGACCTCAGCCAGATCTCATTGCGCTTCTCGTCACCGACCGAGTTGGCCACCACCTGACCGACAAGCGAAGCATGCACATTGGTCAGCGCCCCGCGTCGAATGATGCGGATCTCGTCTTCCTGATCCTTCCTCAGGCGATCGATATCGGCTTCTTCCAGAGCCTTCGCTCGTTCGTCCTTGTCCACACCGCGGCGAGAAAAGACCTGTGCTCCAATCACGGTACCCACGACTCCCGGAGGAACGCGCAAGGAGGTGTCTCGAACATCTCCCGCCTTCTCACCGAAAATCGCCCTGAGCAGTCTTTCTTCCGGAGACAACTGGGTTTCACCCTTCGGCGTAATCTTGCCGACGAGGATGTCATCCTGATGAACCTCGGCACCGATACGAACGATTCCGGCTTCGTCTAGATCCCGAAGCGCCTCCTCGCCCACATTGGGAATATCCCGAGTGATGTCTTCCTTGCCCAGCTTCGTATCTCGAGCCACGCACTCGAACTCTTCGATATGGATCGACGTAAAGTAGTCGTCCTTGACCACTCTTTCGGAGATCAGGATCGAATCCTCGAAGTTGTAACCGCCCCAGGGCATGAAGGCGACTCGGACATTCGCACCGAGAGCCATTTCGCCCCGATCCGTGGCCGGACCGTCCGCAATCACCTGACCATGCTTGACCCGGTCACCGGGCTTCACGATGGGCTTCTGGGTGATACACGTATTCTGGTTCGATCGTTGGTATTTGATCAGATTGATGATGTCCACACTGGACTCGCCCGTGCCCTGATCTTCAGGCTTGAGAACGATCCGTGAAGCATCGACCGACTCCACAACACAGTCCCGCTTCGCGACGACTGTCACACCGGAGTCCCGTGCTACCACGGACTCCATACCGGTTCCCACGAGAGGAGCCTGGGTACGAAGCAAGGGCACGGCCTGCCGCATCATGTTCGAGCCCATCAAGGCGCGATTCGCATCATCATTCTCGAGGAACGGAATCAACGAAGCCGCAACCGAAACAAGCTGATTCGGCGACACATCCATCATGTCGATCTGATCGGCCGAGACCATCTCGAACTCACCCTGCTTGCGCGCTGAAACACGGTCCGCCTCAAAGCTGCCATTGTCATCCAGCACCGCGTTCGCCTGAGCGATCGACATCCGCTCTTCATCCAGCGCCGAGAGGAAATTCACCTCGCCGGAAACCCGACCGTCTTCGACGGTCCGGTAGGGCGTCTCGATGAAGCCCATGTCATTCACACGAGCAAACGTAGACAGCGATGCGATCAGTCCGATATTCGGACCTTCCGGCGTCTCGATCGGGCAAATGCGTCCATAGTGGGTCGGATGCACATCTCGGACCTCGAATCCCGCGCGTTCCCGCGTGAGACCCCCTGGCCCAAGCGCCGAAAGCCGCCGCTTGTGGGTCACAGAGGAGAGAGGGTTCGTCTGATCCATGAATTGCGAAAGCTGACTGGACCCGAAGAACTCCTTGATGACCGCCGTCACCGGCTTCGAATTGATCAGATCATGGGGCATCAATGTCTCGATTTCCTGCAGAGACATCCGCTCCTTGATGGCCCGCTCCATGCGGACAAGACCGATCCGATACTGATTCTCCAGAAGTTCCCCTACCACGCGGACGCGACGATTCCCCAGATGATCAATGTCATCCACCCGCTTGTTGGGGTCGCTTCCGTTCTTGAGGTCAACCAGATACTTGACCGCAGCCAGGATGTCTTCCCGGCGAAGCGTCGCTAGCTCTTCGAGCGGCACCATCTCGACTTCTTCCTCTGTTTCGAGAGGAGAAATCGGGACATTCTGGTCCCCGTCAAATTCCAGCTTGTGATTCACCTTCAACCGACCGACACGCGAAAGGTCATAGCGTTCGGGGTTGAAGAAGAGGTTGTTGAACAGGTTCGTGGCCGTGTCGAGGGTCGGCGGATCGCCAGGGCGCAACCGCTTGTAGATCTCGATGATCGCCTCATCCTGGGTCAGGATCTTGTCCGCCAGCAACGTATCCCGAATGCCCGTACCGGTGATCAGGGGATCGAGGAAAAGCAACTCGAACTCATTGATACCGCGCTCCTTGAAGTCATCGAGATGAGCCTGCGTCAACTCCTCGTTGCATTCCATGATGACTTCGCCGGTGCTCTCATCCACCACGTCCACCGGCGCGACTCTCTTCACCGCATCGACCCGGAGAAGATCCTCAATGCCCACAGGAATCCACTCCAACTCGGCCGCCTTGATCTTGCGCACCGCCGCCTTGGTGAACTTCTTGTCCTTCCGGACCAGGACATTGCCTTCCGAATCCTTCACGTCCTTCGTGCAGCGCTGCCCGATCAACCGCTCAGGGACTGCCTTCTTGAGGATCTGCTTCCCCTCGATCTTGACGATTTCTATCGGATAGAAGTGCTGAAGCAGGTCCTCGGGATGATATCCGAGAGCCTTGAGCAGGACCGTCACATGCAACTTCCTGCGACGATCGATTCGAGCAAAGATCAGATCCTTGTGATCGTATTCGACATCCAGCCAGGATCCGCGATACGGAATCACACGGCACGAGTACAGCTTCTTGCCGGCCGCACTCACGGTGGTCGAAACGCTGGTGTCGTAGAAGATGCCCGGCGAGCGATGCAGCTGAGAAACAATCACGCGCTCCGTCCCGTTGATGACGAAGGTTCCATTCTCCGTCATGATCGGGACTTCACCGAAATAGACTTCCTGCTCTTTCACATCCCTCAGCGTCTGCGAGCCGCCTGAATCATCCCAGGCCACAAGACGAATCGTCACCTTGAAAGGAGACGCGTACGTCATCCCTCTTTGAAGGCATTCCTGAACATCATATTTCGGCTGTTCAAGCACATATCCCACGAATTCAAGGGAAGCCGTGTCGTTGAAATCCTTGATCGGAAAGACGGAGTTGAAGACGGCCTGCAAGCCCACATTCTCACGTTTCTCCATCTCGACACCGATCTGGAGAAAACGATCAAATGAAGCCCTCTGGATATCCAGCAGATTCGGCGTATCGATAATCTGCTCGATTCGGGCATATGACTTTCGCAAGCGAGGAGCGAATTCAGAGTAAGCAATCTCAGGCACGGATGGACGTGGCCCTCCTAACTACAATCTACGATCGGGGTCCCTTGGAACTGGGAAAAATAAGTCCATACTGTCACACAGGGTCAGGGCGGCTCTCTTGGAGCGCCCTACCCCTGCATCACAGACAGAGACCTGCTCACTTGACTTCGGCTTGACCACCCGCTTCTTCGATCTGCTTCTTGATGGCTTCGGCCTCATCCTTCTCGATACCTTCCTTGAGGGCCTTGGGAACTTCTTCCACCAGCGCCTTGGCCTCCTTGAGGCCGAGACCGGTAATGGCTCTCACTTCCTTGATGACCTGGATCTTCTTGTCGCCGAAGGAAAGCAGTTCGACGTCGAATTCAGTCTGCTCAGCGGCAGCCGCCCCACCGGCACCCGCATCACCCGCTGCGGCGACCGCAACAGGAGCAGCCGCGGAGACGCCCCACTTTTCCTCGAGGAGAGTCGACAACTCTGCCGCCTCCATGACTGTGAGACCAGAGAGTGTTTCTGCAATTTCGTTAAGATCGGCCATTCTATTAACCCTTCTTTGCTAACGCGGTAGATAACGGGACCGTCTGGCCCCTCCCGCTTCCACGTGAAATTTCACCCGACCATTCGGGACGAATACCTATTCTTCAAGCGAATCCTTGCGGGCCGCCATGAGACGAGCCAACTGACCACCCGGCTCATTCAACAAGCGAACAAGCTTGGTCGCCGGAGCCTGGAGCAGCCCCACCAACTTGCCACGAAGTTCCAGCAGGTTCGGAAGTGTGGCCAGATGCGCCACCTCGCCCGGACCCAACGCCTTTCCATCAAGCTCGGCGCCCTTGATTTCGAAGTCATCGTGCTCTTCCGCGTATTCCACCAGGACCTTGGCCAACCCCACCGGGTCGCCGTACGAAAGCGCCACAGCCGTAGGACCGCTGAAGTGCTCTTCCAAGAGGCTGGCGTTGTTCCCCTCCGCAGCTCGCCGCAAGAGAGTATTTCGAGCCACCTGATACTCGCAGTCTTCAGACTCCCGGAGGGCCGCCCGAAGCTTCTCGACGTCGACTACGGACAAGCCCTTGTAGTCCGCCACAAAAACGCTGGTAGCGCGACCAAACTTGTCACTCAACTCTGCGACATATGCTTTTTTGTCTTCACGCGTTTGCACGAATCTGCCCCTTGCCTTACGCAGCCCCGACAGCGAGGGGTGTGCCGGGATCAACCTTGATCCCCGGACCCATCGTCGTGGAAACTGCGACCTTCTTCATGTAGATACCCTTGGTTGCCGACGGCTTGGCCTTGTTCAAGGCATCCAGCAGCACCGAAGCATTCTCCAGCAGTTGCTGAGCCTCCAGGGAGGCCTTCCCAACCGAGCAATGCACGATGCCCGACTTATCCACCCGGTACTCGATCTTGCCCGCCTTCTGTTCCTCGATGGCCTGACCCACATTCGGGGTCACCGTGCCCAGTTTGGGATTCGGCATGAGACCCCGAGGCCCCAGGACACGCCCAAGCTTCCCGACCACACCCATCATATCCGGCGCCGCAACCACACGGTCGAATTCAAACCAGCCTTCGTCCTGAATCTTCTTGGCCAGATCGTCGCCTCCGACGTAATCCGCCCCAGCGTCCAGGGCTTCCTTCTCTTTGTCGCCCTTCGCAAAGACCAGAACCCGAACGTTTTTCCCCGCACTGTGGGGCAAGACGATGGCACCGCGAACCATCTGGTCCGCATGCTTCGGATCCACGCCCAGATTTACGGCGATATCCACGCTCTCATCGAATTTCCCTGTCGGAAAGCCCTTGATGAGGGACATGGCCTCTTCGAGGCTGTACAGCTTTTCAGCTTCCAGACCATCCAAGGCCTGTCGGTATCGTTTACTGCGCCCGGCCATCTCTACGAGCCCTCCACTTCAAGACCCATTGATCTAGCGGTCCCGGCAATGATCTTCTTCGCAGCCTCGACGTCCCACGCGTTGAGATCCGCCTTCTTGATCTCCACTATGTCCTCGAGGTCCTTCTGGCTCACTCGGCCCACCTTCTCGCGATTGGGTTCGCCCGAGCCCTTCTTCACCTTGGCTGCCCTCTTGAGGAGCACGGCAGCCGGAGGTGACTTGAGTTCGAAAGTAAAGGACCGATCGGCATAGGCCGTGATCACGGCGGGAATGATGAGGCCCGCCTGATCCTGCGTGCGAGCATTGAATGCCTTGCAGAAGTCCATGATATTCAGACCGTGCTGACCAAGTGCCGGTCCTACAGGCGGCGCAGGGTTGGCCTGGCCTGCCGGACAATGCAACTTGATGACGGCGATCACCTTCTTCGCCACTTGAACTCCCTCTCCGTTATGACTCGATCAGCCGCAGAAAAGCCGCCCACCGAGCCATGCATGCTTTCCCGATTTCTCAGGCCTTTTCGATACTTGAATAGTCGAGCACCACTGGCGTTGCCCGACCAAAAACCTGAACCATGACCCGCAGCTTTTCCTTGTCTTCCATGACTTCGTCGACAAAGCCGGAGAAATTCGCGAACGGGCCATTGATCACCCGCACACTCTCCCCCTCGTCGAAATGGATCAGAGGCTTGGGCTTCGAGGCCCCCTCCTTCATCCGCTGCGTCATCCGCTCTACTTCATCCTCCGAGATCGGAGGCGGATCAGTGGCATTTCCCACAAAACCCGTAATTCGAGGCGTCCCCTTCACGATATGCCAGGTCTCGTCGTCGAGATCCATGTGAACGAGGATGTAACCGGGGAAGAACTTCCTCTTCGAAGTCCTCTTGTTCCCCCCCACCATCTCCACGACGCTCTCCTCAGGAATGAGGATTTCGTCGAATTTCTCATCAAAGCCAAGGGTCTGCACCCGCTCAAGCAGTGCCTGCTTGGCGCGCGCCTCCTGGCCCGAATACGTATGGACGATATACCACTTCTTCGACATCCGTCCCTCGTTGCTCCCTGTTTGCACTTCCATCTGCATCACGTTCGTAGAGTCAGTCCAGAATCAACTGCATGACATGGCTCAAGCCGAAGTCGATCAAACCCAACACCGTTGTAATGACAGCCACTACGACAATCACACTGATCGAACCTGCCAGCGCTTCGTTCTGCGCAGGCCATGTGATCTTCCGGTACTCCCCCATCACCTCGGTGAAGTATTGCCGCAGGCCACTGACCCAATTCGCCGGATTGCTCGCCATCCTAGACTCTCATTTCCAAACGATCTTCAACGATTAAACAGTGGCAGGCGCGGAGGGACTTGAACCCCCAACCCCCGGATTTGGAGTCCGATGCACTACCAATTGTGCTACGCGCCTCCACTTACACTGCTCGAGCCGAATCCCGGCCCGTTAGATCTATTCGATTACTTCTGCCACGACACCGGCGCCGACTGTCCGACCACCCTCTCGAATCGCGAAGCGAAGCTCCTTGTCCATCGCGATCGGGGTAATCAGAGTCACCGTCATTTCCACGTTGTCGCCCGGCATCACCATCTCCGTGCCACCCGGAAGTTCCGCCACGCCCGTCACATCCGTCGTACGGAAGTAGAACTGAGGACGATATCCGTTGAAGAAAGGCGTATGACGACCGCCCTCGTCCTTCGTCAGGATATAGGCCTGGGCCTTGAACTTCGTGTGAGGCGTGATCGTACCCGGCTTCGCCAGGACCTGACCTCGCTCCACACCTTCCTTGTCTGTACCGCGGAGAAGACAGCCCACGTTGTCGCCCGCCTGACCCTGATCCAGGATCTTCCGGAACATCTCAACGCCCGTCACCGTCGTCTTCGTCGTGTCCTTGATGCCCACGATCTCGATCTCGTCACCCGTGTGAACGATGCCCTGCTCGATCCGGCCCGTCACCACCGTGCCACGACCCGTAATCGAGAACACATCCTCGATCGGCATCAGGAAGTCACGGTCCAAAGCCCGCTCCGGCTCCGGAATGTACGAGTCCAACGCATCCATCAACGAGTCGATGCAAGCGTTGTTGTCATCGTTCGAGGCATCTTCCAACGCCTTCAACGCACTCCCGTTCACGATCGGAATGTCGTCGCCCGGGAACTCGTAGTTCGAGAGAAGCTCTCGGATCTCCATCTCCACCAACTCAAGCAGTTCCTCGTCATCCACCTGGTCCACCTTGTTCATGAACACCACGATGTAAGGAACGTTTACCTGGCGGGCCAGAAGCACATGCTCTCGAGTCTGGGGCATCGGACCGTCAGCGGCCGAAACCACCAACACCGCACCGTCCATCTGAGCCGCACCCGTGATCATGTTCTTCACATAATCCGCGTGACCCGGGCAATCCACGTGCGCGTAGTGGCGACCGTCCGTCTGGTACTCCACATGCGCCGTCGCGATCGTGATCCCGCGCTCGCGCTCTTCCGGTGCCTTGTCGATGGATTCAAAAGGCTGGAACTCGGACAGACCCTTATGAGCCTGGCGCTGCGTGATCGCCGCAGTCAAGGTCGTCTTACCATGATCCACGTGACCGATCGTACCCACATTCACATGCGGCTTTGTCCGCTCGAATTTCTCCTTGGCCATGCCTCTTCCGTCCCCTTTTGTTCTCTTTGTCTAGGTCTACTCGGCTCAAGGCCGAAAAAACGAGCTTTCTGCTCAGAGCCCCACGATGGAGTCAGCCACCGATTCCGGCGCTCGTTCATAATGGGAGAATTGCATCGTGTAACTCGCGCGGCCCTGCGTCATGGAGCGCGCGGCCCCTACGTATCCGAACATTTCAGCGAGAGGTACGGCGGCCGAAATCACCTGAGCCGTCCCTCTCACATCGATCCCGGAGATCTGGCCGCGTCGACCATTGAGGTCTCCTTGCACGACACCACGGTACTCATCCGGTGTAACCACTTCCACGTTCATGACGGGTTCCAGGAGAACCGGCCCGGCTTTGCGCAGGCCTTCACCCATGGCCATCGCCGCGGCAATACTGAAGGTGCGATCGGTCGAAGCCTCATCGCACTCCCCAGCCAGCAGCGCCACATGGACATCGGCCACGGGAAAACCACCCAGGGTCCCGCTCTGAACGGACTCCGAACACGCCTTCTCTACGGCCTCAATCAAAATCTCCGGGAACTCGTCCCCGACCAATCGGTTCTCGAACACGAAGCCCGAACCGCGCTCTCCCGGACTCAACTCGAGTTGGACTTGCGCGACATCATCATTCCCGCCCGACGGCGAGACATAGCGCGCATCCACGACCTCGGTGCGCGTGATCGATTCCTTGTATGCCACCTGCGGGCGTCCCACATTGGCCGCTACGCCGAACTCGCGCAGCAGTCGATCCGTGATCACCTCAAGGTGCATTTCACCCATCCCCGAGATGATGGTCTGCCCTGTCTCCGGATCACTGGCCACCCTGAAGGAAGGGTCCTCCAACGCCAGGTTGTCAAGCGAGGCAGAAAGCTTGGCCATATCCGCCGTCGTCTTCGGCTCGATGGCAATCGAAATGACGGGCTCAGGGAACTCCACAGACTCCAGAAGGACCGGTGCCTTGGTGGCACAAAGAGTGTCTCCCGTGACCACGTCCTTGAGGCCGACAGCCGCGACGATATCGCCTGCGGATACCTCATCCAGGTCCTGTCGTTTGTTCGCGTGCATTCTCAAGAAGCGACCCACACGCTGCTTCTTGTTTCGACCGGCATTCAAAAGGGTCTCGCCTGTGCGCGCCGTTCCGGCATAGACCCGCAAGTAGGCCAGGTGGCCTGCGTGCTTGTCCGTCACCAACTTGAACGCCAACGCCGCGAAGGGCTCGTCATCCGAAGCCTTCCTGACCTCGAGTTCGCCATCCTTGGGTCGGGTCCCCTCCACCGGAGGAATGTCAATGGGTGCGGGCAGGAAGTCGACCACAGCATCCAGCAGGGGCTGAACCCCCTTGTTCTTGAAAGCGCTCCCGCAATAGACGGGCACGATCCCGAGATCCAGCGTCCCCTTGCGCAAAGCGACCTTCAACTCTTCAACCGACGGCTCGTCGCCTTCGAGATATCGACTCATCAGGTCATCGTCGAATTCGACCACATTCTCGACCAGGGTCTCACGGGCCGCAGCCACTTCATCCTGCATGGCCTCAGGCACTTCGCCCTCTCGCATCTCCGCACCGAGCGAATCATCATCCCAATACAGCGAACGCTTGCCAAGCAGATCCACCACGCCTTCAAAGGAGTCTTCCGCGCCAATCGGCAGCTGCATGGGCACCGCATTGGCACCCAGTCGATCACCCATCATCTGCACCACATTTACGAAGTCGGCCCCGACGCGATCCATCTTGTTCACAAACGCAACGCGAGGCACTCCATACCGATCCGCCTGGCGCCACACAGTCTCGGACTGGGGCTCCACACCACCCACGCCACAGAAAACCGCCACAGCCC
>NZGT01000143.1 GCA_002691025.1 Spirochaeta sp.
GCTCCGTTGGATGCTGAGCGGGTTGACTCGTGGAAAGAGACCAGCACATGCGACGCGCAGAATTGGGTCTCAGATGCACCGGTCTCACATTCCCCAGGCAGACGGTTCTCGGGGTCCTTGGCCTGGCTTCTGGGTGCCCTGGCTGTTTTGATCGGGGCCGGTATCGGTGTGGGGTTGCGCGGTTGGTGGGTGGAGGAAACGCCGTCGCCGTCGTCCCCTCTGGTCGAGTCCCGAGCCATCCTGCCGCCGGTTGAAGAAGAGCCCGCTCTACGTCAGGCCGAACCCAGGGTGGCCTCGGAGCCGCTTCAAGCGCAGACCGGCGATGCGAATACGATTCCCCATGTGGTGTCCCGCGCCCCGGGACAGGCCCCGGTGGCTCGAAGTCCGATCCAGGCGGCCACTGTGGAGAGTTCGGCTGCGGTTGCGAAAGAGGCGTCCGAGACCGCAAGGTCCGCTCGGGTTGTGCCGGAGACGCCCGCGGCGAAGTCGGCTTCAGTTCAGGCTGTGGCGGAGCGCCCGAAGACGCCTGTGGCTTCGGGGCCTTCGCGACCTGTGGAGGCTCTTCCCTTGGCGGTGGCTTCCTCGCCGCCCGCCTCGCCACCCGCTCGCCAGGCCGAACCCCGACCCGCTCGATCCACTCCGCCCCCGGCTCAACCGGTGAACCAGCCAGTGAAGCTCGCATCGGTTCCGACTCGGGCTGCGGTCATGGCCGAAAAGATGCCGGACACGCCCGCTCCCACGACGATGGCCAAGCCTGCTCCGCTTCCGGCCAAGGCCTCCCCGCCCTCGGTTTCTGCCGCGGCGGCGGCGACCCTTCCCGATTCACTCAAGGTGGCCGTCATCACCACGACCTGGCATCCGAATCGCGAGAAGCGTTCCACGGTTCTCTCTCGCGATGGGTCTCCTTCTGATCGGTCCTTCGCCGAGGGCGATTTCTGGATGGAATGGAAGGTGGTGGAGATCAAACTCTCGGGCGTGAGCTTTGAGCGTGACGGTGTCCGCGTGGAACGCAAGGTCGGGAGCGGGTCTCGCTAAGGCGCAAGCCCACGCTTCTGGCGCCTGTGAGGCGCCTCCACTCAGCTCAGTGGTAACGAGGCGGGCCGTCGTCATCGTCCCGGTCTCGACGCGAGCGCCGGTCTCGATCGTCTTTGTGAACTGCCCGGATCTTCTGACGCATCTGATAGCGGCGCCACTTGTGTTGAAGTGAATTGATTGTGGGCGCACCGGGTGTCTTGCCTTCGCGTACAAGGTAGATCCAGCCGACGAGGATACCCCCGCCGTGTCCGAGGTGACTGACATTGGACGGACCGCTTACGTATTCCACGAAGAGCATGAAGGGGATCAACCAGATGGCCTTGATCGGCATCGGGGGGAAGATCAGCATCAGGGTGCGGTTTGGCCAGGTGAACGCATAGGCGAGGATGACGCCCATGACGGCTCCAGACGCGCCCAGAGTCGGAATCAGCATGCTCTGGTCTGCGGGCCAGAACCCCATCATGATGGGAACCCAGGGCGCTGAGGCGATGAGGAAACCGGCCCCCACTCCGCAGGCCAGGTAATAGCGGAGGAAGCGTTCTTCGCCCCAGAGCTCAGCCAGGGGTGCGCCGAACATCCACAGCATCAACATGTTGAAGATGATGTGGAAGGGGCTGAACGGACTGTGGAGCCACATGTAGGTGAAGGGCTGCCAGAATTTGAAATCCACCCAGACGTCCCAGGGCGAAACGGCTCCGAAATTCGAGAGCCAATCGCCGCTGCCGGCACTTCGTGTCAGTAGCTGCGCGATGAAGACCACACCGTTGGCGATCAAGAGGTTCTTGATGATCCCAGGTGTGCTGCCCGGTCCGAATCCGAACTGTGATCTGCGTCCGTCCAAGTTGACTGATCTCCGCAAGAGCCCGGATCCCGGGATGTGCAAGCGGGCGTGGCGGTATGCCAAACCCGTTGATTTGAGTGTAGGATGATTCTTCCGCTTCCTGGGTTCGGTTCTCGCACCGAGCTACCCGGGAAACCAACACAGGCTCAGGCGGGGTGGACCGCTGGGTCAGGTGTCTTAAGGGAAGCTAATCAGCGCTCGCATGGGCGTCAATTCCCGCAGGGCAAACGCGCGCCTATCCTTTGAGTTGGCCCACTCGCCGGGCGGCTTGCAGGAGGGCCAGCGCACTTTTGGCATCGGGGAGTTGATCGCTCCACACCATGTCGAGGGCCTGGCTGAGAGGCATGGGGACAAGCTCGATCAGTTCGTCGTCGTCGAGATTGCGCTCTCCGGGCTCAAGGTCGAAGGCGGCGAACAGGTGGATGCGTTCATCGGTGAAGCCCGGTGTGGTCAGGATGCTGCCCAGGCTTTCAAGGCGTCCCGCTTTTTTCCCCGTCTCTTCTTCAAGCTCTCGGACCGCACAGGCTTCTGGGGACTCTCCCGGATCGAGTTTTCCGGCCGGGACCTCATGGATGTAGCCTCCCGCCGCGTAGCGGTATTGGCGTATCAAGAGAACTTCGTCGTCGGAGAGAAAGGGGACGATGGCCGAAGCCCCGGGGTGTCGTATCAGATCCAGGGTAGCCCGTCGTCCACCCGGCAATTCAACCTCTTCCGTGACCATTTCCAGCATGGCGCCCGTTTGTTTTCGACTTTCCGTCATGCAGGGACGCCTAGCACAGCCGAAGCTTCGAATCGCGTGGGTGGCCCGTCCTTGTTGGAGCGGGCTAATTTATCACCTCAAACCGGAGGTCTGATACTCACCATGCCGCGCGCCTTTGAGCGATCCGTCATTTTGCCGTTGCCCGAGGAAGAAGTGGGCGCGCCCGACCATGTTTTGGAAGGACTCTATGTCCCCTCCCCGGAGCCTGGGGAATCTGCCTTGATTGCTCCTCCTCACCCGCAGATGGGTGGCAGTATGGAGTCGCCGGTGTTGACGGACATCGCCTGGGCGTGTCAGGAAGCCGAGGTCGCGAGCCTGCGTTTCAATTGGCGCGGCGTGGGGGCAAGCAGCGGTCGCCCCAGTGGCGATGCGGCGGAGGCCGACGTCGATTTCAAAGCGGGGCTGGCCTTCCTGGCCGAGACCGTGCCCGGTCCGAGAGCCGCCTGTGGCTATTCGTTCGGTGCGGTGACCGCTGTGCGAGCAGCCCTGTCGGAACCGGGGATCCAACGGCTGGTTCTCGCGGCTCCCCCCACTTCGCTTCTACCCGAAGCCGCCCTGGCTGAGTTTCGCGGTTCGGTTTTCGTCGTGGCGGGGGATCGCGATGAATGGGTGGACCTCGACCGTCTCACTGCACTTCTGGATGCCGCGCCCGCTGCCCATCTCGAGGTGATCGAGGATTGCGACCATTTCTTCATGAGTGCACTGGGGCGACTCGGTCGTTCCCTGGCCGATTGGTGGCGGGAAAGCTGAAGTTCGCGTCCGGGGCCCTTGCGCGCGAGATTGCGTCGGCGCTTCAGTCGATTTCGCAGGCGGGGAGTTGAAGGATGAGCCGGGCTCCCCCTGTGGCCGAGCTGCTCAAACGGATTTCGCCCCCGGCTTCTTCCACCAGGCTTCGGCAGATCGATAGACCCAACCCGCCTGGCCGATCCCCTCGCGCGCTCTGGAAGGCGGCAAAGATCCGCTCTCGATCTTCCTGGGCCACGCCTTCGCCCTCATCATCGAGCTGGATTTCCATGAAGCCGGCGCCAGGCCCGGCCACACGCCGGTTACTGAGGGAGATGCGTCCGCCGGCCGGTGTGGCTTCGATGGCGTTGAGGGTCAGATTCAGCAGCACTTGTTGAAGTGCATCCCGGGCCATGGTGATGGCGCCTTCCTCTGTTGCGCATTGAAACTTGACGCCCGCGAGGTCTGCGGTGCGTCGAAGGAGTTGCGCCACGGCTTCCAGCGCCGGGGCGGCTTCGGTTTGCAGCTGTTCGGGATCACCTTGCCACCCGGGTTGGGCGTGGTGGAGGACGGTCTCCAGGAGTCGTTCGAGGCGTCCGAGTTCCTGACTCACGCTCTCACGGTAGGGGCCCATGAATTCCGGATCATTCATCTGCTCGGGAAGCAGGCGAAGAAAGGTCTTGAAAGAGACGAGTGCGTTGCGCACTTCGTGGGAAACTTCAGCGGCTCTTTCGCCGAGGGCAGACTTCCGCTCAAGCCAGCGGATCTGGGCATCCGCGGAAAGCTCGGAGGTCGAGGCGGCATCCACCTGGCTTGGGTCAGGAAAGATTTCATCGAGCAATGCGGAAACAGAAGGCCGACTTGTGGCCTTTTCCGAACGCCCTCCCAGGCGTTGCCGCGTTCCGGCTCGCCCCTTCAGTNGTCCCCGATTCTTGCTCTCGCCCCCTGGCATCCCCTTTTGCTAACCCGCACGGGTGGTGGCTGTCAAGCTCTCGCCGCTTTTTGCTGCCCTAGGGGACCTAGAAGACGTCTTCGAGCAGGGCTTGCCGGGCATCGCTGGCTGATTCGCGTTGGCTCACGCTCTTCTGGGGTTCGCTGCCTTCCAGGAAGGGTTGAAAATAGGCGTTCCGGGTGTTNGCATTGGCCAAAAGGCCGGTCTCCCGGTCGATGCGTCGAAATACGATCCGTTCCGAGGGGACTTCAAAATCGCGGACCGGCAAGCCNTCAAAGGCGGCCTCCATGAAGTCGCTCCAGATCGGGAGAGCCGCGCCCGCACCGGTTTCCCCAAATCCAAGAACCCGGTTGTCGTCGTGTCCCACCCAGACNCCGGTGGTGAATTCCGGAGAAAAGCCGACAAACCAGGCGTCCCCCTGGTCGTTGGTGGTTCCGGTCTTGCCGGCCAGCGGGCGACCGAGCCGTCGAAGTTTTCGACCGGTGCCCTCTTGCACGACGGCTTTCATGAGATCGCTCATCAGGTACGCGGCGGCTTCGCTGATGACGCGGTCGTCGGGTCGGAGTTCCTCGGTCTCGCTTGCCAGCAGCATGACGTCTGCGCCTTCCGGACCTTCTTCGATGACGCCGATCCCGGTTTCGCCCAGTCCTGCTTCGGCTGGGGTCTCCTCTATTTCATCCATGAGCGAAGCGAGTTGGGGCAGGTTCTCAAGCGGGGGCGGGTTGGGGCCAAGAGGCAGGTCCTCCAGCAGGGTCTGTCCATTCGGTCCGATCACCCGGCTCACGAAGATGGGGGTCACCCTGTGGCCTCGGTTGGGGAAGACTCCGTAGGCGGCGGTGATTTCAAGCAGTGTCATGGAGCTTGAGCCCAGGGCGAGGGAGAGGTCCCGGGAAAGCGGNGATTGGATACCGAAGCGGCGCGCATAGTCGATGACGAAATCAACACCGATATCCCGAAACAAGTGCACGGTGGCATTGTTGATGGATTTCTTCAGGGCGTTGCGCATGGGCATGGGGCCGAAGAAATGACGGCCGTAATTGCGCGGGGCCCAGATGAAGCCAGAGACCGGATCCGTATAGACAACAGGTCGATCCACGACTTCCGAGACCGGGGTGTACCCTTTTTCGAGCGCCGCTCCGTAGATGAGAGGCTTGAAGGCCGAGCCCGGCTGCCTTCGGGCCTGCGTGGCCCGATTGAATTCACTGCGACGGTAGTCGTAGCCCCCCACCAGGGAGAAGACGTGTCCGTTGTCGTTTTCGAAGGAAATGAGGGCACCTTGCACGATGGGTGACTGGAANAGCTTCATGCGAGGCGGTGTCGGGTCGGCTTCATCGGCCGGTTCAGGGACGGCTGTAAACAAGGCCACATCGCCGGGTTGAAAGATGGTTCCAATGTTCCGAACCGAGTAGGGTCGACGCTTCGGGTTCGNTTCTCGCGCCCATTTCACGTCATCGAGGTGGACGGCGGCTTCCAGACCCGGGGCCAGACTGATGCGCGCGGTTTGTGTTTCGGGGTCCACGTGGGTGACGATGGCTTCGAGTACTTTGCCTTCGGGAATGACAGGGAGGGGTTCAAGTATGACCTCGGGAAGAATGACTTCGACTTCCGTTTCCTCGCCGAGGGGGGCTTCGGGTATCGGGGGTGGGGTCAGGGAAGCGAAGAGAGAGGGGTCCAGGCCCAGTGATTTCGCGTTGATCTGTCCCAATTCGATGATTTCGGCCCCAATGGCTTCGCGTTCCACCTGTCGGATGGGTCCNCGGTAGCCCTGGCGATGGTCGTGGGCTTCGAGTCCCTTGCGNAGAGCCGCGACCGCTGAGCGCTGGAGGTCGAGATCCAGGGTGGTTTCGATGACGAGTCCCTCGGTCAGCACCTTCTCCCCGCCGAGTTCCTCGAAGAGCCTTCGACGGACGAGTTCGACAAAGTGTGCGGCCGGCCCCAGGTTTTCATCGTCGGGATGACCCCGGATTTCCGGAATGTCTTCGATGGCTTCATCGTAGGCTTCCTGGCCAATGAAGCCGTCGGCCAACATACGNCCGAGCACGTAGCGCCTTCGTTTGTCNGCGGACTCCATNCTGGCGTAGGGCGAATAGTCGGAGGGGCGTTGCGGTAGACCGGCGAGCAGGGCGGCTTCCGAGAGAGTCAATTCACTGACGGTCTTCCCGAAATAGTCCCGAGCCGCCTGACCGATCCCCCAGGCGCCGTGGCCGAAGTAGATCTGGTTGACATAGAGATAGAGGATTTCATCTTTGCTGAAGCGCTGTTCGATCTGGAGGGCCAGGATCATTTCGCGGATCTTGCGGCGGAAGGTTCTTTCTGGACTCAGCAGCAGGCTCTTGACCGTTTGTTGGGTGATCGTCGATGCGCCTTGCTTGATGCCGCCTCCGCGCAGATTGGCCATGGCTGCTCGGAGGATCGACGAGTAGTCGAGGCCGCGATGCTGGAAGAACGATTTGTCTTCGGCCGCCACGAAGGCCAGCTGAACGGCAGCGGGAATCTCACCGATGGGAACCAGGCGACGCTTTTCCTCGTAGAACTCGCCGATGATGCGTCCGTTTCGATCCAGCACCACACTGGTCACGGCGGGGCGATAGTCCTCGATCCGGCGCAGGTCCGGCAGCCCCTGCAAGAATTCGTCGTAAAACCATAGGCCGCCGGCCACGCCCGCCAGACTGAACAGCAGGAGTGCCACCACAAGGATGCGACCCATACGAAAACGTGCGAAAGCCATTTGATCTCCGCGACGCCAATCGTGCTAGCCGAGTGGGTCGCGTCTGCGCTAAGGCTTGTGGGGTAGGGCGATTGATTGTGCCCTGGCTACAATCTTAGCGGCGTCGGAGAGCCAATGCCTGAGTTCAGGCCAGAGCGTGCTCTGACACCCAATTCTACGGGGACGTTCCTTTATATGGCCGCGGGCTCTCTAAAACTGGCATTTGTGATGGATCCCGTGGAGTCGGAAGATTTCGGGGCCTCGACCACGATCATCCTGATGCTGGAGGCACAGCGTCGTGGCCATGAGGTGCTCTACGTCGATCCGGCGGATCTCCGGGTCGTGTCTGGGCGGGCTGTGGCTCGTGCGACACCGGTTCGGCTCTCGAATGAGGGCGGGGGGCAGGTGGAGCGAGGACCCTCTCGAGACGTGATTTTCGACGATGAGGTGGATGTTGCCCTGCAAAGGGTCGATCCGCCGGTGGATGAAGCCTATATCACGGCGACGCAGATTCTGGGCATTTGCCGCAAGACCCGGGTCCTGAACCGCCCTGAGAGCATTCTGGCCTACAACGAGAAGCTCTTTGCCCTGCATTTTGCGGACCTCATGCCCGAGACGTCCGTGACCCGCGAAATCGCCGAACTCGAGCGTTGGCTCGAAGAGCTCGGGGGCGAAATGATCATCAAGCCCCTCGATGGCAAGGGCGGGGAGGGGATCTTCCATCTGTCGCAAGGCGACCGGAACCTGTCTTCGATTCTCGAGCAGGCGACGCGCTTTGGGCAACGGCCCGTCATGGCGCAGCGCTATCTGCCGGGGATCCGAGAGGGGGACAAACGGATCCTGTTGCTGGAGGGCGAGCCGCTTGGAGCCGTATTGCGTGTTCCTGACGAAGGGGAGGTTCGCGCAAATTTCCACGCGGGTGGCCAGGCCCGTCTGGCCGGCCTGGACGAAAGAGACCACGAGATCATCGCTCGCCTGGCTCCGACGCTTCGAGCCGAAGGCCTGTTTTTTGTCGGGATCGATGTCATTGGTGGCCGCCTCACAGAGATCAATGTCACCAGTCCGACAGGTCTCCAAGAGGTCAATACACTGGATCGCGTACGGCTTGAGGAGACGGTGCTGGACGGTCTGGAGAGACAGGCAGAGCGCTAGCAGGGCCGAGGGGACTTCGTGGCCGTCTTGAAGGTGTGCCCGGCCAGGATCCGCTAGATTGGTCGCTCAAGTGCGTGGACCCTTTCGCCAAGGACGCCCCAATGCCTGCTTCGCCCGGAATCCTGATTGTTGATGACGAAGAAGCCATTACCGAATCCCTGGCTTTGACCCTGGCCACCGAGTATCAGGTCTATACCGCGAAGAGCGGGGCCGAGGGCCTTGAGATTCTCGATCGTGAAGAGGTGGGCGTGATCATCTGCGATCAGGTCATGCCTGAAATGACGGGTGTCGAGTTCTTCGAGAAGGTCGTGGAAAGGCATCCACGTCCTTTGCGCATCATGCTCACCGGTTACGCCGATATGCAGTCGCTGGTTCGGGCCGTGAACGAGGGCCAGATCTATCGCTATATCGCCAAGCCGTGGGAGCCCGATGAGCTGCGGATCGACGTTCGCAGAGCCATGGAGAGCTACGGGCTGATTCGGGAGAACGCCCGGCTGACAGCGAATCTGGCTGAGGCGAACGAACGCCTGCGCTCCGAGAATCTGTATCTGAGGGAGGAAATCCAGGGCCGGTACCAGTTTTCCGAAATCATCGGAGATTCTCCGGCCATGCAGCGGGTCTTCGGCCTGATGGGGAAGGTGGCGGAGACCGACGCCACGGTTCTGATCACGGGTGAGACCGGGACCGGCAAGGACCTGGTGGCNCGAGCGATCCACTATGCGGGCTCACGCAAAGGGGGNCNTTTTGTGGCCCAGAATTGCGGAGCCCTACCCGACACCCTGCTGGAGAGCGAACTCTTCGGCCACACTCGTGGGGCGTTTACGGGCGCCAACAGCGAAAAAAAGGGTCTTTTCCAGGCGGCNGATGGCGGAAGCATCTTCCTGGACGAAATCGGNGAGACCGANGCCAGTATGCAGACGCGCTTGCTCCGGGTGCTCCAGGACGGAGAGNTCAGNCCTCTCGGATCCTCGGAGACGCGCCATGTGGATGTCCGGATTCTCGCCGCCACCAATCGCAATCTGCTCGAGGATGTGAAGGACGGTCGATTCAGGGAGGATCTCTTCTATCGGTTGCGGGTGGTTGAGATCGCGCTTCCCCCCTTGAGGGATCGGCGGGAGGATATTCCGGATCTGGCCCACTTCTTCTTGGATGGCGCCAATACCCGGATGAAGCGTCAATTGTCGGGCTTTTCTCGAGCCGCCATGGACCGGTTGGCGGTGTATGGCTGGCCGGGCAATGTCCGAGAGCTGGCCAATGAGATCGAGCGGGTGGCGGCTCTGGCCGGCGATGAGACCCAGGTGGATGTCGAGATGCTCTCCGAGTGGATTCAGGACAGGGAAGCCGTGGGTCCTGGCGACCTCGAGGGCGAGCCCCCCATTGCCGATTGGGATATGAACCGCTCAGTGGATCGGCTCAAGCGCCGGATGATCATCGAATCCATCCGGGAGGCGGGAAGCAAGACCGGAGCCGCCGACCGACTGGGGATCCCGCGGCAGTCGCTGCAAAAGATGATGAAACGTCTCGAGATCAGCGACGAAGAGGTCGGCGGGGACTGATCGTCGTGGTATGATGGANGCCGGGGATGGGAATGGTTCAAACCACGCGCTTTGATTCGCCGATCGGTGAGTTGACCTTGGCTTCGACTGAGAAGGGATTGGCCTATCTAGGCCTTCCGCGAGCCAATGGGCGTGGTTTTGCAGGTTGGCAGCGACGTCACGCGCCCGATGAGTCTGTTTCAGAGTGCCGGCAGCAGAATGCGAAGGCGATCAAACAGGTCATCGAGTTTCTTGAGGGCAAGCGACAGGCCTTTGACTTGAAACTGGATCTGCGGGCGACTCCTTTTCAGCTTTCGGTCTATGGCATTCTCGAAGCGATTCCGTACGGCGAAGCGATCTCCTACGCGGAGGTCGCGCGTCGGTTGGGAAGGCCTTCCGCTTCGCGCGCTGTGGGGGCCGCCAATGGCTCAAACCCCTTGCCCCTGGTCGTGCCCTGCCATCGCGTGGTGGCGGCCGGCGGCCAGCTTCATGGTTATGCCGGAGGTGTTGACCTCAAGGCCCGACTGTTGGCCATGGAGAGTGCGACGTGTCCCGCGGCGGGGCAACTCTTCTAGAATCAGGAGTTCGCTGGGGGAATGAAGCTTTTGTTTCACATTCCCTTTCGCCTGATCTTTCTGTTTGGGGTCGCGGGGGTGGCGTCGGCCTTGCTTTCCTTGATGGTGGTCAAGGGGCTGGACGCGGCCGGCATCGAGACGCCTCGAACCACCCTGGATGTGTTGTCTCGATGGCAGGCTCGCGTTGAAACAGTCCGCAAGCGTAATGCGGTTGCGTATCTGGGTGACTCGACTGCGCTGTCCGACAAAGGGTACAAGTACACGATTCCCGGTCTGATGGGTGCGCGATTGGGTCGCGTGGAAGGAATGCCGCCACTCGTGTCCCTCGCCGATGCAGGTCTCGGCCCCGTCGACTACTACCTGCTCGCCTCCGAGTTGGCCCAGGCGCGTCCCCGGGCGATTGTTCTTTCGCTCAACCTGGCGTCTCTGAGCCCTGTCTGGATGAGCCGTTCTTCGCATCCGGAACTGGCCAGCGTGCTGGGTCTTCATCGTTGGCCCGAGGCTTTTGGGCTTCCCTTGTCGTCGTCGGGTCTCACGGCGGATCGTCTTTTCCTCTATCCGTCGCTGCATGCGCTGGGACTTTCGGCTCGTTGGCGGGAGCTTGTCGAGTATCAGGCGCGGGTCCTCTCGGGCTGGCGGGCGCTGGAAAATCACCTGGATGGATCGCGGGGTCCGATTGCCCTGAGGCGTCTTGCGAACCTGGCTCGAGTGGCCGCTGCAAAAAAGGAGGAGGGGGCGCTGCAGATTCAGCAGTGGGCGCGTTATGGCAAAGCGATTCACGGTCTGGAGGCCACGGATCCGAACCTCCAGGTGTTGGCGGCCACATTGAAGTATTGGCGTCGGGCTGGGATTCCGGTGCTGCTGGTGGTGCTGCCCGTGAATGTCGATCTATTCAAGTCCCTGGAGATTTCAAACCCCGAGACACTTCGACGGAGCATCGAAGAATTGGCCAAGGTTGCCCACGCCCAGGGCGCCTCTTTTCTCGACCTGCATGCCGTGCTGCCCTCGCCTTCGTTTTCGGATCATTATGGACACTTTGCACATGGGGCTGAACCGGATGGAGCCCGGCGAATCGCCGATCGANTCACGCCGATTCTTGAATCCATGTTGAGAGGTCGCCTCTGATGCTTTTTCCCACTCTGCAATTTGCGATCTTCTTCGGTTTGACCCTGCTCCTCCACCGCAGCCTCCCACTTCGGGCGCGGAGTGGAATCCTTCTCGGCGCTTCGTTGATCTTCTATGCGCTCTGGATCCCCCCGTACCTGTTGCTTCTGCTCGGCGATATTCTCGTCAACTATCTCCTTCTCCAGGGAATCGTACGCGGCCGTCACAAGAAGCTCTGGCTTGGCGTGTCTGTGGTTTTTACGCTGGGTCTCCTGGTGGGATTCAAGTATGCGATCCCTGTTCTGGACGGCGTATCGGTCTGGTGGGGGGTNCAGAGTGGTATGCAACCCATCTGGCCAGAGGTGATTCTTCCGCTGGGTATTTCCTTCTACAGTTTCCAGATCATCGGTTTTGCGGTGGACGCCTATCGCGGCGAGGCCGTGGCTCAGCGTGTNCCCCTGGCGCGCTACGCGCTCTTCATCTCATTCTTCCCGCAATTGATTGCGGGACCGATCCTTCGCGGAAGCGAAATGCTTCCCCAGTTGGAGCGAGGCCCTGCGAGCAGCCGCTTGCGGGATCGCACGGGAGTTCGGCTTCTCGTCTGGGGTCTGGTCAAGAAGGTCGTGTTATCCGATTTCCTCCTGGCTCCTTTTGTGACCTCGGTCTTTGCCTCCGAGGGACAGGCGGGCCTTGAAAGTCATTGGGTCGCAATCTGGGCTTTTGCGTTCCAGATCTACTTTGATTTTTCGGGCTACACCGACATGGCTCGGGGCCTCGCCCTTCTCCTGGGATACGAACTTCCGGACAATTTCCTGGAACCCTACCTTTCACGGGGACCGGCCGAGTTCTGGCGTCGATGGCACATCACGCTCTCACGTTGGCTTCGTGATTACCTCTANATTCCGCTCGGCGGCAATCGNNANGGGATTTCGCTCACGTACATCAACCTGATTCTCACCATGCTCCTGGGTGGCCTCTGGCACGGGGCGGGTTGGACNTTCATNGCTTGGGGGGCCATGCATGGGATCATGTTGTGTGTGGAGCGNGCCCTGGGTCAGCGGAAGGGGGTCAGCGAGAGCGCGGGGCTGAGTTGGGCTGACGCGCCGCGCATCTTCATCTTCTTCCAGTTGACCTGCTTTTCCTGGGTCTTCTTTCGGGCCGAGGATCTCGGGGCGGCTTTTGATTTCTATGGGGGTCTTTTCGGGGCCTCGGGCAGTACGGGCTGGCCGGTTCTGCCCGCCTTGACGGTTCTCTTCTGTGCCGCGCTTCATCCGATGGAACGCCGGCTACGCCCGTTGTTGTTGGAATCCGTCGACCCGACGCAGTCCGCCCCGAAGACCTCGGTCCTTGAGGCCGTGGCGGTGGGTGCGGCTCTGGCCGTTGTGGTGGCCGCGTCCGGAACCGGAGCGGAGTTCATCTACTTCCAGTTCTGAGGATTCGGAGGGGTTCGTCGAGTCAGCGCGGTTCCCGCTCAGACCCGATCAAGCGCCTGACCGATATCGTTGATCAGGTCATCTTCTGCTTCAATCCCACATGCCAGCCTGACCAATGAATCCGTGATTCCCCAACCTTGACGTTCTTCGGGCGTGTAGTCCCAATACGACATGGTGACCGGGAGTTCGATGAGGCTCTCGACCCCGCCCAGGCTAGGCGCTTGATAGGGGATCCGGGTGGAGTCGATGAAGCGCATGGCCCCTTCAAGATCGGTATCGATTTCAAAGGTGACTACGCCTCCAAAGCCGCTCATGGATCGTTGGGCAATGGCGTGATCGGGATGACTTTCCAGACCCGGGTACCAGACCCGGCGGACCTTGGGGTGGTTCTCCAGGAAGTGGGCCATGGCGGCGCCATTGGTGTTGTGCCTTTCCATGCGCAGGGAAAGGGTCTTGAGTCCNCGGAGCAGGAGCCAGGCTCCGTGACTGTCGATGATGCCTCCGAGCACACCCAGGGCTTTNCGGATTGGATCCACGATGGCCTGGGAGCCGGTCACTGTTCCTGCCAGCAAGTCGTTGTGGCCCGCCAGGTATTTGGTTGCACTGTGGATGACGAGGTCGGCCCCTTCTTCCAACGTACGGTGGTTGACCGGTGTGGCAAAGGTGGAGTCCATGATGAGCTTGACGTTGTTTGCTTTAGCCACTTCGGAAAATGCCGACACATCGGTGACGCGGAGATAGGGGTTGGTGGGCGACTCGGTAAAGAAGATCGCTGTATTTTCTTGAATGGCCGCCTCAAAGGCCGATAGATTACTCGGCTCGATGATGCTGACTTCGACCCCCATGCGCTGAAGATACTCTTCAATGAATTGCCGTGTACGTCGGTAGCAATCGTTGGTCACGATCAAGTGGCTTCCGCTGGGCAGGAGCGCAAGNAAGGTGGTGGTGGCGGCGCACATGCCTGAAGCAAAGAGGACACTCTCTTCGCCCCCTTCCAGTTCCGAGAGCTTCCGCTCCACGGCACGCCAGGTCGGGTTGCCGTAGCGGCCGTATTCTTCGCGGTCGGTCTTGCCTTCCTGGTAGTCCATTACCTCCTGGGAATTCTGGAACCAGAAGGTGGAGGTCTGGTAGATGGGCGTGGTGATCGCGTTGGCTTCTTGCTGACGCAGTTCGCCGCCGTGGACCGAACTGGTGGCTCGTCCTCGCTTGGAGGGGTCGTATGCCATGATGAAGTCCCATTTTCCGAATCGGACGAGTCGGCGCCCGGACAGCACTCGGCTGTACGGAGCCTGACTCGGCTATGGCACTTAGCGGTTCGGGCATTGTCGCCCCTCGAAGGGGGGTCCATGGGCCCGCAAGTGCCTGAAATCGTCCCTTTTTTGATGAACCCGTGGCNGAGGAGGATAGCCTGAATCCGGGTTCTCGTCGCGGGCGGCCCATCCGAGCTATTTTTCCAGAGGGATCTTCCCGTGTGTCGATGTCAAGGAGGCGTAAGTCGTGTGTGAGCGGCCAGAGAGCAGTCCCGACCTGGAATGGCTCCCCGGTGACTTTTTGACCGGTTGTGTGGAGCGTTGGCCCTTTCCGAATCCGCTCGATTCGGATTCCGACGGTCTTCTGGCGTATGGGGGCGACCTCCAGAGCGAGCGTCTTCTCTCCGCCTACGCCCAGGGGATTTTTCCCTGGTACGACGAGGAGCCGATTCTCTGGTATTCGCCCGACCCTCGGGCCNTGATTCCCGTTGCTGACCTTTGTGTCAACCGGAGTCTGCGTCGCACGCTCCGGAGGGCTCCCTATGGAGTCAGTTTCGATACCGGCTTTCGTCAGGTGATCGAGGCCTGNGCTTCGGTGCCGCGACCCGGTCAGTCGGGAACCTGGATCGGCTCGGATATGATCGAAGCCTATTGTGAACTCCACCGACTGGGTTTTGCTCATTCNGTGGAAACCTGGCATGAAGGAGAGTTGGTGGGGGGGATCTATGGCGTATCCCTGGGTGCGGCGTTTTTCGGGGAGTCCATGTTTTCGCTGCGTTCGGACGCGTCCAAGGTGGCGCTGGTCTCCCTGGTGAGACGGATCGAGAGCTGGGGTTTTCATTTCCTCGATTGCCAACAACACACGCCCCATACGGAGAAACTCGGCGCGGTCCTCGTCCCGCGTGAGAAGTTCCTCTCGGATCTGTCCCGGGCTCTCGCAGAGCCGACTCGGCGTGGATCGTGGACAGACTCCCTGGATTCGGATGAACCGGTGGAGGATCGTGAAGGCGAAGGATCGGAGGTATGTGCGTGAGTGGAAACCCGGAGGACGAAAGCGAATCCTTTCGCAAGGAGATCGAGGCTGTCATTGAAGCCGATGACCTGGATGAGGTCCTGGGTGCCACCATCGATATCGCGATGGCGGCGACGGATCTCGACTGGGCGACAGACTGTTTGATCCGCCTGGCGACCCATCCCAACACCGACGTCCGGGGCAATGCGATGATCGGCTTTGCCCATCTCGCAGATCGCCTCGGTGATCTCAGCGAGAAAGACGTCAGCCCCGTGTTGCGGGCTGGACTCAGTGACCCCAAGCCGCACGTTCGTCAGCAGGCAGCCGCTTCACTGGATGAACTCAGCGAGCGTCTGGGTTGGTCATCTCCGCCGTCGAGCGATGCGGTGTGAAGCTCGGAGTGGGTTGGGTCGGGGACCTCTACTTGACGCCGTTGCGTTCATAGAACCACGCCAGGATCTCTTCGGCCAGCACGCCCTTGTCCTGTTCATTGCAGTCGAGAATCAGGTCGGCGGTCTGTTCGTACCAGGGACTTCGACGTTCCATGATTTCGAGGAACGATTCGCTGGCGGACAGGTCGGGTCGGTTCGCATCGTCCTGGATGCGGGAGAGGAGATATTCCGGGTCCCTTTCCAGATAGACGATCAGGCTGTGGCGCTTGAGAGCGGAGACCTTCCGTTCGCTGAAGACTTCATTTCCATCTTCATCGAGATCCACCACGACTCCGCCCCCGCAATCGATCAGTGCCCCGGATTGGAAGGCGGAGACTTTTTCCACCACCTCGAACTCGAGGTCACGAAAGCCCGCCCACCCTCTTTCTTCGACGATTTCCGGAATGCTGGCGGCCTGACTCTCGTAGCGGATGAGCGCATCGAGACTGAAGAGCATGAAGTTCCGGTTCGTTCTGGCCAGCCTCTTTCCGACGGAACTCTTCCCACAACCGCGTCCCCCGATCAGGGCGAGGTTGTACTCAAGGCTCGGGTGTGGAGTTCGGGTAGACATATCAGGCCTTCCTTCGGTCGGAATTCTCGCTTCTCAGCATAGTGGATCCGGCTCTTCTAGGTTCCCAGGTCGAGCGGGACCTCAAGCCATTGCTGATAGATGGCGTCTCGGTGTTCGAGGAGTCCCGGATGCAGGGCGCCCCGGATTTCCGGATCTTCGCAAAGGTAGGAGCCTCGAATCATTTCCGGCATGGGACAGATGGAGTGCGGGAGCGGTTCGATCAAGGCCGTAAAGGCCGCCCAGTAGAGGTCGAGTGCGGAAAGGGTGTCCCCCATGAGGAACGAACGGCCTGCATCGAGGTTGTCTTGATGGCGTTGACTGAAGGTGTTCAGGATCTGGACGATTCGCTTCGGTGCTTCTTCTTCGGCATCTCGACTGTAGCCATAGCGCTGGGCCATTCCCGCCACCATCTGATGCCCAGGGTGATCCTCGGGGAGGGCCATCATCGGGCCGAAAAGCATCAGTCTTCGTTGCCAGCCCAGACCGTTTTCATCAGCCAGAAGGGAGATCAAGGAAAACATCTCCTCCTGTTCTCCAGCGGAGGCCGGGCACAAAGCCGGTTCGGCTTCCATCCGCTCGGCGAGGGCAATGATGTCGCGCCAGCTTGAGCATGTCTTTTCATCATTCAAGATGGCCTGGGGTGCATTGCTTTCGCCCGTCCAGGCGACCAGCGCGTCATTCGAGCTCCCGCCCTCCTGGGTCACACGGAGATGGGGAATGTTCTTGACGTGGAACAAGGCCTTTGCGGCTTCTCCCCATGGACCGGGTACCGATACGGTGAGTACCAGCCTGAGTCCCGATTTCTCCTGCGCTTCTTCCGGTGTGAGCCAATGGGCCAAATCGCTGTCCTCCCGCTGCTTTTCTATTCTGCCAGAATATCCACCGGATCACAGTTCAGTCCATCGGCCACCAGTCGTAGAGTCGCATAAGGGATTCGTTCGTTCTTTTCCTCTATGGACTGTAGGAGGTTGGGCGTAATGGTTTCGCGAAGTCCGGTGGCAATGAAGTGAGCGCGCTCAATGGCGCCCACCAGGTCGCGTGGCGACCAGCGGTGCTGATGGCGCCTGCGTCTGATGCTGAGGCCATCGGGTACAACGCGTCGCTGATCTTCATCCCCTTCGAGCATTCGGTTTTCCCATCCATGACCTCGTGAGCCTCCCAGTGTAGACTCCACACCGATTCCGGGGTAGGCATATAACCCGACGAAAGGGTGGTCTTTGAGTATTGAACTCTTGGAAAGAGCGGCAGAGACGGAAGCGCGGATCCTCAAAGCCGAGCAGTTGGTGGAGCAGGGCTCGGAGCCAAGCCCGGAGGAGGGGGTCGGCTATCTGCTGACCTTCGATGTGGGTCGGATTCTCGTTCTTCCCGATAGCCAGAATGCTTGTTTGGCTTTGCGTGAGATCAAGAATGCCGAGGACCTGGAGGCGATTCAGCTTCTCTCACTCGCGGAAGAAGAGCCCTGGTGGCGCGTCCTGGGGCAACGTGCGACGCGGGCGTGGCTGGGTTCGCAAGCGGAGGGCGCCTTGTCGTCCGACAGTACCCCCGATCAGGTGCGCCTTCAGTTCCGTCCCGACACCGACAACCCCAAGGTCATTTCAATGGAATACGCGGATGGGCGTGTGCAGGTCCGCGAGAGGAGCAGTGTATGAGCGCCGAAGCATCTTCTCTGGACCTCATCGCGCTGGCTGAGGGGCTGCGCGCGGGTACGTTCTCGGCTCGAGAACTGATGGAAGCGGCCATCGAACGGGTGGAGCGTCTCGATCCGAAACTCAACAGTGTGATCCACCGGGACTTCGAATGGGCGCTTGAACAAGCCGCCCGCCCCCTGGACCCGTCCGCCCCGCTTTCCGGTGTGCCCTTTCTCATGAAGGATATCGGGGGCGAGCAGGCCGGTCGTCCTCTGGGGGCCGGTATGGCTCTACTGTCCAGGCACGACTACCGGCCCGAAGTCGATAGCTATTTCACGCAGAAGATCCGGGCTTCGGGTCTCATTCCGTTCGGTCGCACCAACACCCCGGAACTGGCTCTTCTTCCCACCACGGAACCTCTTGCTCACGGACCGACCCACAACCCGTGGAACCCGGACTACAGCGCCGGCGGATCCAGTGGAGGTTCAGCCGCTGCGGTGGCGGCGGGTCTCGTGGCCGGCGCGCACGCAAGCGATGGCGGAGGGTCCATCAGAGGGCCCGCGAGTATGTGCGGTTTGGTGGGCCTCAAGCCGACACGGGGCCGATGTTCCTTTGGTCCCGGCATGGGGGAACGCTGGGGTGGGTTTTCCAACGAATTCGTCGTGACTCGAACGGTACGGGATTCGGCCCTCCTGCTTGATCAGGTTGCGGGACCCATGCCCGGTGATCCCTATACGGCACCGCTGCCCGGATCTTCTTTCCTATCGGTCCTGGGGGAGGCCCCAAGGCCCCTTCGCATCGGGGTGATGGCCGGGCCATTGCGGGGCCTGCTTCCTCATGCCGATTTCGTAGGGGCCGTCGAGAACTGCGCTCGGGTCCTGGAGTCGCTGGGGCATGAGGTGGAGGATGCGTACCCCGAGGCACTGGAAGACAGCGAGACCATCATCCACTACGTGACCACTGTAACCTGCCACGTGGCCCGTGCGGTGGAGTCCTGGGGACAGAAGCTTGGCGTAGAAGTGGGCCCTGATGATGTGGAGCCTTTGACCTGGGCCCTGACTGAGCGGGGCCGGGAGACTTCGGCGACGACCTTGATTGCCTCGACTGAATACGTCCACCGCTTCGGTCGTCGGGTGGCCGAGTTCTGGGAGGGCGGTTTTGATCTGCTTTTGACCCCGACCCAGGCGGCTCCGCCGCCCGCTCTGGGCGAGTTGGCCTCCGACCCGGAAAACCCCCTTGCCCCTTTCATCGCCTCGTCCCCCTATGGCCTTTACACCTTGCCCTTCAACCTCTCTGGACAGCCTGCCATTTCTCTCCCGGCAGGCTTTACCCAGGGTGATGCAAAATGGCCCGAGGGCTTGCCGCTGGGCGTCCAGTTGGTCGCCCGGCAGGGTGAGGAAAGGCTCTTGCTTGCGCTGGCCCAGCAGTGGGAGCAGGCCGAGCCGTGGTCCCATCACGCCCCGCCGATTTTCGGATAATCTCTAGGTGAGAACCAGAATTCCAAGGAGGAGCAGAAGCCATGTCTGACGACGGGAAAAGGGTCGAAAAAACGGAAGACGAGTGGAAGGAGCAACTCTCCGCTGAACAGTATGCGGTCACTCGTCAGGCGGGAACCGAAAGGCCCTTCACGGGTGAGTATTGTGAAAATAAAGAGGAGGGTCGATATCTCTGCATTTGTTGCGGTGCACCCCTTTTTGGCTCGGACAGCAAATACGAATCCCATTCAGGTTGGCCGAGTTATTGGCAGCCCATCGGCGAGGGGGCTCTGACCGAAATAGAGGATCACAGCCATGGGATGGTCCGGGTTGAAGTCACCTGTTCCCGTTGCGATGCCCACCTGGGTCACGTCTTCCCGGATGGCCCGCAGCCCACCGGACTTCGCTACTGCATCAACTCGCTTTCCCTGGATTTCGACAAGGGGGAGGAATCATAGGCGCGCCGAGTCCTTTCGATGCCATCCTGTGGGACAACGATGGCATCCTTGTCGACAGTGAATTCCTCTATTTCGAGTTCACCCGTGATGCACTGGCTCGTCTGGGTGTGGATCTCAAGATCTCGGACTATCAGGAGATCAATCTTCGTCAGGGGAAGAACGTCTTCATGCTGGCCGAAGCAAAAGGGGTCACAGCCGACGTGATTGCGAGGACGAAAGAAGAGCGCAATGTGTTGTTCCGTAAGCGGATCATCGAGGGCGTTGAAATCATCGACGGTGTACGTGAAACCCTGGAGACCCTTCACGGTCGCATCCCCATGGCGGTGGTGACCAGTTCGCATCCTGAAAACCTGGAGTCCATGCACAGTGACCACGGACTGGAGGGCTTCTTCGAGACCGTGGTGGCCGCCGGTGCAACTCGGCGGTTCAAGCCCCACCCGGACCCCTACCTCCTGGCGGCCGAACGCCTTTCGGTGAGACCCGATCGGTGCCTGGTGGTGGAGGATTCAGAGCGCGGCCTCCAGGCGGCTGTGGCCGCGGGGATGCCCTGTGCCGCCATCCCCAACGAGCTGACTCGGGTGGGCGACTTCTCCACGGCCTCGTTCGTGCTGAACGATGTGCGCGAACTCCTCCCCATCGTGCTCCCTGACGGAGCCTGAAAAGAGCAGGCCTTCCGTGCAGGGTAGCTCGATGAAGTTGAGTCCAGGCGCGAGGCCTTTCCGACCCTATTGCAGGTGAGAACAGTCTTCGACGTATCCGAGCATGCGCAGTTGTTCACACTCTTCAAAGCTCATGTCGGCTTCCCCGCTGTCGGCCACCGCTTCGCCTTCTGCGGCTCGGCGATGCAAGTCGGCATGTTGCTCGAGAGTTCCGGTTTCACCTGAGTTGGCGCCCACGTCCAGTGGGTATTCCTCATTGGGATCGACGTCGACTTCAAAGAGTTCTCGTGTGGGCAGGCCTCGTGGGTTGCCCTCGTTGGCGCCGATGAGTTTCATTCGCTCCGTGCGAATGGACCAGAGGATGTTGCCCTCATGATCTTCTTCGGAGTAGACCTCCCGTTCCTTGGCGGTGCGGGTGTGGGCGGGCTCTCGTAGATCGATTCCCTGCATGGAGTCCGGGACCTGGCCCCCCGAAGCGGCAATCAGCGTCGGCGGTACGTCGATCAGGCGTCCAAGGGAATCAGCCGATCCTTCTTGTGGGCCGGGACTGTTTTTTGCCCACTTGATCAGCAGCGGTACGTGGATCTGTTCTTCATAGAGGGTGAGACCGTGCCACCATCCTCCGTGTTCGAAGAACTCTTCGCCGTGATCCGCCACCAGGGCGATGATGGTGTCGTCGTAGAGGCCGTCCGCTTGGAGTTGGTCGAGCAGGGCTCCGAAGTTGGCGTCCAGGAAGGCGATTTCTCCTCGGTAGAGCTCCTGCATTTCTTCCGCCAGGGCTTCGTCGGGATGCTGATTGGAGACGCGAGCGATTCCGTAGCCGTCATAGGGGTGACGGAAGTAGGGATCGTGCGGATCCATGTAGTGGACAAAGAGGAAGAAGCGGTTTCGGCCGTTCCGGTCGAGCCAATCCATGGCGACCTCGTTGACCGTGATGGAATCCTGATAGAAATCGGCGGGTCGGATGCCTCCGCCCGCAAGATTGAACCAGACGGCTCGGACGATATTGTAGACGATGAGCTTCGAAGAAGACTCTTCGGCGCCGGCCAGGTAGTCGGGTCCCAGGAAGTAGTACTCGTCGTAGCCCTGATTGAACCCGAAGCTGTCGGCCAGGTTGATGTTGGAGACGACACCGCCCGTCGTGTAGCCCTCGTTCTGCATGACCTCGGAAATCATGTCGACATCCGGTGAAAGCGTGGAGGGCTTGGACATGGCGCGGTGGGTCGAAGGCAGAAGCGAAGTGAGAAGGCTGGCGGTAGCCGGCTTGGTCCACGACGCGTGGGAGAAGCCCTGGTAGGCGGTACCACCGTCTTCGAGGAGGCGGCACAGGTTGGGGGTGGGCTGGTCTCCCCCGTAGCAGGAAAGATGATCGGCTCGCAGCGTATCCACCATGACGAGGATCACGTTGGGTCGGTCCTGTAGACCCACCGGGATTTCACCACTGCCGCGAGGCGGTGCAGGCGTTCCGATCCCGGCTGCGATGACGGCGCCAATGGCCATGACGGCGACCAGGATTCCCAGCGAGGGGAGCGGGCGCACGATCACACCCGCCTTGGAGGCGAAGAAGTTCCGGCCCACAGTGAGGAAGATCAAGGCCAGCACGCCGGCCGCGGCCAGGACACCAAGCAGCACCGGTGCTGGAGGCATCTGCTCCAGGTAGACGTCGCGACGCAACCGGAAGATCAGGATGGCGAGACCAAAAGGAATCAAAGTGGCGGTCAGCCCGAGTGCGGGCACCCACGCGCGGACTTCGTCTTTTTGCATGGGAAGCACACTCAGTACAGCACCTCCGATGGCACCCAGGCCACCGAGGATGACCGCATAGGCGAGGGGCCCATACCAGAGCACCTGGGCCTCGGCCCCAAAGCCGCCTTGGGCAATGACAATGGATTCCAGCACGCCGATGACGACACCGGCGAGGATCCCGACTCCCATTCCCACGCCGGCCGATTCAATCAGCCGGGCGGGTTGAGGCATGGGCGGGTCCGTGACGCCACGACTTTCTCGTGCCGCAATGTCTTCTTCGGATTCAAGCTGGGTCGCAAGCCGTGCGGACTCTTCGTAGTCGACCTGCTCGCCGTCGACTCGGCAGTACGCGGGCTTGTAGTCCTTGCCTCGTATCATCCAGAAGAGGAAGCCGAAGAGGGTCGGGACTTCGCCCACCCAGAAACCAAGGGTGGCGGAAACCGCGGCCACCGGAAGTCCGAGCAAGCTGCCCAGGGTCAGGACCTGAGCGGCTTCGCGGATCCCCATGCCACCGATGGTGGGACCGATCACCGTGGCAAAGATCTGGATCGACGAGCCGAAGACTACGGGCCAGAAGGCGGCATCCGAGCCGGCCCCCACCGCGATGGCCATGAAGAAGTACATGGCGGCGGTGAAGAAGTGAACGAAGAAGCTCATGAGGAGCATCATGAGCACCAGGCCTTTCTTGTCGCGGTACGCGGCCGTGGCGGTAGAAATCCGGGTCACGATGCCCTGGATCCGATCCTTGGCGGGGAGCGGTACATTTTCAATGGTCCACTGCACCAGTCCGGGAAACCACAGAATGGCCAGCAAGGCCATGATGATCCCCATCGCCATGGGGACCGTGATGGCGGCGATCAGCATGGCGTTTTCGCCAAAGATCGACATGCCGAAGGGCAGCGCGATCAGATAGGTGAGGAAGATGCCGGTGACACCGAGAACCTTTTCCAGCACCGTGCCGGCCGTGACTTCCACGGTGCGACCACTGAGCTTGGCTGCGTCATAGAGTTTGTATCCGTCGAGGCCTGCGGTGCTCGGAAGGAAGAAACCGATGGCCCGACCGATCAGGAACGCGCCCAGGATGTGCCAGAAGGGAAGTTCGATCCGTTGCCCACGCAGCACCAACTGCCAGCGGTACATGGAGGCGACTACGCCCAGGAAGCGGATGACGGCTCCGATGGCCGCAAAGGTCCAGAAGACGCGAGGGTCGATGGAACTCAGCAGGTCGACGATCAGGTTCCAGGCGGGAACCCGGGCTCCCGCTCCGTCATCGACGGGCCAAAGCAACAACAGCCAGACCATGCGCACGGTGAGCCAGATCTTCAGCACATTGAAGAGTCGACTCCGCCAGGGGTCCTTGGTGACTCGACCGATTACGAGCGCCGCGAGGGCAACACAGATGAGTTCCAGAATAATGGCCATGCGTGGATGTCTCCGCCTCTTTGGTTTCTTCTCTGGGTTCAAGTTCCGGTTCGGCTTGAGGCCGCACCGGGATACCGATGGTCGCGCATAGGCGTCCGTCTATGAAGCAACAACGGCCGGTTACGGAAAAAAATGAACAAACTCTTTCACTTCAAGGGAGGAAAGGGTTGGTTTGCCCGCACCTGAATGGGGTTTCACCCACGAAATATCCGTGTATCGGAGGCGGTTCTTGTGGGCCTCGGCGGGGGTGGTGGGGGGCGGTGACCTGAGGTCTAACGGCCTCGGTTCAAGATCCGAGCGCGTTCACGCTGGTACTGCTCTTTGTCCATACGTCCGGCTTGATAGGCTTCTTCCAGGCTCGCCAGGTCGCGTAGGTCATCCGGCGTGAGACCTTGAAAAGGGTCGCTCGGTGGAGCGGGTGTTGCGGTGCTCGCGGCGGCGCCCGTCGCCGCGGCTGCCTCGGCGGCCGGCACGGTCTGGGTCGGTGTGACCGGTGCGGTGGTTTCGAGCTTGGGACTCGGAGCCGTGGGGGCGACCGGGGCGGGTGCGGTCGCGGCGGGAATCACGGCCGGAACCGGTGCACTGGCGGGTTTCGTTTGGGGTTCCGTGTCGGGCATGGAAGGTCCGAACTGGGAGCGCTTCCACTTGACTCGCACACCTTGGCTTCCCACCAGTTCGTAGCCCGGTGTGGCCACCGTATCGAATGGCATCACTTTCTTGCCGGGCCAGGGCTGGGGAATCTGCGTGTTCTTCTTCGATTCGTCGATCTGCCATTCGATTCGTGAGAAGAATACGTACAGGTCATCGCCCTGGACATAGGTGGTAAAAGACGTCAGGTACTTTCGGTTGAAGATGCCCTTTTGCATCTGCTTGCGAAGGGCCATGACGATGATCTGTTGATTGGGAGAAGCCTTGGCGAAGGCCTCCGGGAGGGCTTTGGAGACGGAGAGGAGCATCTTGGCCGAAAAGGCGCTTCGGCGTTCGCGGACGCTTGAGTTCTCGCTCTTCCGGATATCCAGCTGGATACCCCCCAGAATGTTGGCCAGACGTTGGGCCGAGATGGTGACCGGCTGGTTGTAGCCCAGCGGCTCATAGCTTCCGAAGAGCTTCTTCTCGCCCCGAAGCTTGATGTCCAGGTCGTAGTGGTCCACGACTTTTTCGGTGACGGATTGGGTGATACACCCGGTGAGCCCGAGAAGGGCGACTGTGAGCCAGACGGTCATCCGATGCATGCCGGTAAAGTAGCAGCCTTCTCAGGCTCGGATAATGGCCGCCGTGACAGTATGTGCGATCCAACTGAATCCGTAGGCGAGCGCCAGCATGTAGAAGAAGGCAAAGGCCGGCCAACGCCAGGAGTTGGTTTCTCGCACCATGATGGCCAGGGTCGAGGTGCAGAGCAGCGCAAAAATGAAGAAAACAAGCAGCGCCGCCACCGTCGGGGGAGAGAAGATCTTCTGACCGGTCTGTGGGTTGACGTCGTTTCGGATGGCTTCGCGAAGAGGGACGCCCGGCGCTGAGGCGGCGTAGATCTGCCCTAGAGTGGCCACGATCACCTCTCGGGCCGCCAGACTGGCGACCAGCCCCACTCCGATCTTCCAATCAAAGCCCAGGGGCGCGATGGCGGGCTCAATGAAATGGCCCATCTGGCCTGCAGCGCTGTGCTCCAGCGCGTAGGCGGCCTCTCGATCGGGGCTCAGATCGGGCGGGGGCGTGGCGCGTGGAAAAGTCAGCAGAACCCAGAGCAGGACCGTGACCAGAAGGATGATGCCACCCGCGCGTCGCAAGAAAGCGGAAGTACTGCTCCAGATCTGGGTGAGCCAGAGCCGCAGCCCCGGCAAGCGGTACGAGGGCAACTCGAGGGAGAAAGGAAGGGAATCACCCGTGAGAAGCGTCTGCCTCAGCACTGCGGCGACACTCAGTGCAGCCACCGGCGCCGCAAGGTAAAGAGAAAGAAGAACGAGGCCTTGTAGCCCGATCGGCCCCAGAACTTTCTGATCGGGCACAAAGGCGGCGATGAGAAGCGCATAGACGGGGAGTCGGGCTGAGCACGTCATCAGCGGGGCCACCAGAATTGTCACGAGTCGGTCGCGAGGCGATGGGATGGATCGCGTGGCCATGATGCCCGGGACCGCGCAGGCAAAGGATGAGAGCATGGCCACAAAGGCCCGCCCCTCGAGCCCCGCTCTCGCCATGGCGCGGTCGACCACGAAGGCGGCTCGCGCCATGTAGCCCAGATCCTCCAGCAGGTAGAGGAGGGAGAAAAGCAGGACGATCTGAGGCAGGAAGATCACCACGGACCCGACGCCGGCAATCAAGCCGTCGGCGAGAAAGTCTGTGAAGAGCCCTGGTGCGAGATTCAGCCGGACCGCGTCGCTCGCCCAACCGATCCCGGTATCGATGAGGTCCATGGCGGGCTGCGCCCAGGCAAAAATCAGTTGAAAGAACGTCAGCATCACGGCGAGAAAGATCAGGGAGCCCCAGAAGGGGTGCAGGATGACGCGATCGATTCTTTCCGTGATGGCGTGATGGCCCGGTCGCGTCCGTAAGCAGACGGACAGGATTGAGGCGGCCCACTGGGCTCTTTCCTGAGCACTTTCGGGGGGTTCAATGGGGGGAGCGCTCCAGTTCTCAGGTTGGGCCAACTGCTCACGCAGGGCCGCGATCCCTTTTCCCCGGTGACCGACGACGGGGATGATGGGAATCCCCAAGGCGGCCTCGAGCCGGGAAAGGTCAAGGCTCCCGCCTCGGGCTTTCAGTTCATCCATCATGGTGAGGGCCAGGCACGTGGGTCTTCCCAGCCGCAGCACCTGGCCGATCAGGAGAAGGGAGCGCTCAAGCGAGCATGCATCGGCGACCACCAGGAGAGCATGAGGAGGCCCGAGCCCCTCGACCTCGCCTCGGAGGACGTCGCCCACAACGGCTTCGTCTGGGCTGAGTGGGCTGAGCGAGTAGGTCCCAGGCAGGTCTATCAGATTGGCGGTTCTTTTGCCGAGATGGGCCAGGCCCTCTCGGCGTTCGACGGTGACGCCCGGGTAGTTGCCGATCTTGGCTCGAAGGCCCGTGATGGCGTTGAAAAGGGTGGTCTTTCCCGAGTTGGGGCTCCCAATGAGACCGATTCGCAGGGTTTCACCGTGCTCGGGCAGTGCGGCTTCGCTCACCGGGTTCCTCTCAATCGGCGTGAGATCGGGCGCGTTTCGGGTTTACGCGTGTCGGGCCGGCTCTTGATCCGCCGATTTCGGGGTTTCGTCAATCTCGATCTGATCCGCTTCGGCTTGACGCAGGCAAAGTCGATAGCCGCGGAACTCAAAAACAGTCGGGTCGCCCAAAGGGGCTCGGCGCAGGGCTCGAATCGGTGTCTCAGGCAGCAAACCCAAATCCAGGAGTCGCTGGGCGATGGGGGTATCGGCATGGACGTTTCGCACGATGCCCTCTTCTCCGGGCCGAAGATCCGAGAGTTTTCGGGCACTTGCGGGGTTAGAAACGACTTCCATTTTCATCAAAACAGGATAGCGGCTTCGTCTGGAAGGGCCAGAAAGGCGGTTTCGGGTCAGAAATGAGAACACATTCGCTCATTTACAAGGGGCCTTTCCTGCCACTTTATCGATGGCTCTCTGACCCCAGTTGGCGGGTCATCAGGGCCCGGCCCGCATCTTTTGGACTCATCTCTCCGTCGAGCACTCGCCTTACGTGCTCGGCAATGGGCAACTCGACCCCAAGCCGTGTGGCCAACCGACATGCGGCTCGAGTGGTGCGGACGCCTTCGGCCACTTCGCCGATTTCCTCGACGATTTCCGTGAGTTCGCGGCCCTCGCCGAGCCCCAGACCGACTCGTCGGTTGCGAGAGAGATCGCCTGTACAGGTCAGGACCAGGTCGCCCATGCCCGAGAGACCACCCAGGGTTTCCGCCTGGCCTCCCATGGCCACGGCGAGACGCGTGATTTCGGCCAGTCCGCGTGTCATCAGGGCGGCGCGGGTGTTGGTGCCCATCCCCATGCCATCGGACATCCCCACCGCGATGGCGATGACGTTCTTCAGCGCACCGCCCACCTCGACTCCCACCATGTCATCACTCGAATAACAGCGAAACCACGGGCACGACAGAGTCGTCTGGACCGCAATCGCATAGGCGACCTCCCGGCACGCGATGGTGACGACCGTCGGTCTTCTTTCCGCGATCTCGCGGGCGAACGACGGGCCGGAGAGGCCTGCGATACGCGGCCGATGATGTGGCGGGAGGACCTCCTCGATCACCTGGTGCATGAGCAGCCCGGTTTCGAATTCGATTCCCTTTGCGCACGAAAGGACGATGGCCCCGGGTTCAATCCAGTTGACCGCTTCTTGCAAGACACCTCGAAGCCCGTGGCTCGGAACGGCCAACAAGATGAGCTCCGCTCCGCGCAGTGCGGCCTCGAGATCGCTTGTGGGCTGGATGTTTTCCGGGAGGTGGAGATCGGAAAGGTGGCGCGGGTTGCAGCGCTCCCGATCCATCGACTCGGCGGTGGCCTCATTTCGGGTCCATAGGCGAACCTCGCCATTTCGGCTGCAGAGCATGGCAAGGCAGGTGCCGAAGCTGCCTGCCCCGAGGACGGCGACGGGGACACTCACAGGGCTAAACGTACCACCGGAAACCCGAATTCGGCTCGTTGCGGCAATTGACACCCGCGGGGGCAACGGCTACGTTTCTAGGGCCCCTCTGAGCCATTCCACTCACTTCGGACCCGGCCTCGCCCAGCGTGGAGCCATCCTGGGGAGCAGTTCGTATTGGTCGACCACGTGGGCGTCATCGTCTTGCTGGTGGTTTTGCTGGCCGTTCCCGCCTTTGGCGTGATCGCCGCACGGGTCCGTGCGGCCGATTCTGCGTCATCCGATGGGGATCCAGACACGGAAGAGTCCGATCCCGTGGTGGGACTTTCGCTTCTGGCGGGCGTTCTGGTCTACCTGATGATGCAGACCTTGGCTCTTCTCTGGGTGCTCTGGGCCCTGGCCTTTCATGAGGTCGGTCTCGTGGCGCTGGGCGCGCTCTTGATTCCAGCCTTGATCGGTTTGGTCCATGCCTGGTGGGTGGGAGCGCTCAGATGGTGACGAACACGGGCGGGGCCGGGCGGGTCATGGCGGCCACGGGGCCGCTCTGGGCTCTGGCGTCTTTGCTTCTCGCCTTTGCGGTGGTTCCCTGGACAGGTTCGTTTGCTTTGGGCGAGTCGGGTTTCGAGATGCTTCCCGCTCGTCTGGATTGGGGGGTGCTCTTTGCCCTCGCCATGCTCTCTTTTTCAAGTCTGGTTCGCGCCTGGGCCGAGGTCGCCAATCCGGATGTGGCCGTGGCGTTGACCGGCCTTCGGCGAATGGGGCGCAGTCTGGCTTCGGGTGTTGTTTTGTGGCTTTCAATCCTGCCCATGGTCCTGATCTTCAAGACCCTTCGGCTGAGTGAAATGGCGCGGTTGCAGGATGCCCTCTGGACTTTCTCCGCCGTGGGTCTGGAATGGAGTCTTCCGGCCTGGGGGATCCTGCTGGGTCCCCTGGCTGCTGTGATCTTCCTGGTTTCGGCCGTGATGCATGCGGGACTTCCGCCTTTTGATGTGCGGAGCGAAGAAGAAAGAAGTGTCGGCGGGCGCATGACCGATATTCCCGTTCCGGGCTCGATCACATGGACTTTGTCAGATCGCTTGCGATCACTCTTGATTGCTGCCGTCGCCAGCGTGATTTTCCTGGGTGGGGGAGATCTTCCCTACGTATCCCAAGATGCGTTGACGGGGTTCATGGCGGACTTTTTCGGGACCGGAGTTGGAAACTTCTTGTCGCTTGTCATTCATCTGCTGACTTTCATCGTCAAGGTGGCGCTGGTCATGGGTCTCCTGCAGGGTCTGGCTCGGTTTGTGGACCCCGTGCGCTTCGAACCCATCATCCATCTTTGTTGGAAGGGGCTTTTGCCCTTGGCTCTTCTGAACCTGGTGGTCACAGGCCTGGTGGCAAGCTGGGTGCTCGGGGGCGAAGGCCCATGACGGCGGGCGCCCTCTTCTTTGTTCTCGCCTTTGCGGTGGTCGTAGGCACGCTCTTCTTGCTGGCGGAAGGGCGTCGCACGGTCAGTCTTTGCGCCGGATACCTGGGGATCAGCCTCGCTCTTTCAGGCATCATGTTGTTGGGGGGTGGGATCTTCGTGGCCATCCTGCTTTTCGTCCTTTCGATGTCGACGGCCTTGGCTCTTCTGCTCTACGGACTTCGTGTGCAAGGGCGAGGGCAGGAAGGGCTTGACCTTCCTCAGCCGGCTCGATTGACAGGGAAGCTGCTGGGTTCGGCTGCGGTTCTGGCGGGTGTGGTTCTGCTTTCCTCGTTCTTGCCTGTCGCCGAGTCCAATGTTTCCTCGCAAGCGGTCACCGCCGATCCGGCCCTGTTGGGGACCGTTCTCTTTCGCGATCTGAATCTGGTCTTGAGCGCCCTGGGCCTTCTTTTTCTAGCGCTTTCAGTGGGCGGTCTGGCCCTGGTGCTCGGGAGGCCTGCGGAATGATCGATGCACAGTGGCTGCTGGGGTTTTCGCTTCTTCTCTTCGCTCTTTCCTGGGTGGCCATCCTGGTGCGTCGGAATCTGATCGTGATGCTGATGGGTGTGATCTGGATGTTTGTTTCCGTGGCTCTGGCTTTTGTGGGTTTTGCTCGATTGCACGGTTCCACGGATGGAAGACTCGGTGATGAAGTGGCGGCCCGGGGCGAAGCGGCGGCCATCGTGGTGCTGATTCTGGCGATCGCCTACCTGATGGTTGGACTCGCCATTACGTATTCGACAACGCGGAGTGGTTCCTCGTCCGATGTCGATGATGCGAGTGATCTTCGCTGGTGAGGGAAGCATGCCGATAGAGAATTGGATCTCGGTGGGGCTGATTCCCTTGTTTCCGCTGCTACTGGCTGTTTTTCACGGCCTATCGAGGGGTGTCTTCCGCTGGGAACCTTCGAAAAAATGGGTTTCCGCCAGCCTGATCTTGACGCTTCTGGCTTCCTTCGTTCTCAGTTTCCTCTCCCTTCTCGATCTGGTGGGCGAACCCGACGGCTCGACCTTGATCGATCGAATCGCGACCTGGATCGGTGTCGGTGTCGGCTCGTCTGCGTTGGTGGGAGGGTTCGCGCTTCGCTTCGACCCACTCTCCGCGGTTTTCGCTCTCCTGGTTTCCGGGGTGGCTTTCCTGATTGCGCTTTACAGCGTGATCCATATGGATTCACCTCCCAAAGAGGAACGCAGCTTCGATCGCTTCTTCGGCCTCTTCATCTTCCAGGTCTTCGCCATGCTGGTTCTGGTCCTGGCGGACAATCTCTTGATTCTCCTGCTTGGCTTTGCCCTGCTTGTGATGAGCACGCAGTTCCTGGTGGGTTTCTTCTATGCGGATCCGGATCAGGCACGCGGGGCCACTTGGGCGGGCACCGTGGGGTTGATCGGGTTCGGCGGTCTGCTTTTCTCGTTCATGATGGTGTTTCGCGGCCTTTCCCAGATGGGCCGACCGGGCCTGACTCTCAGTCAACTTGAAGCCTCGTTGCCCGCTTTGGCGGTGGCCACAGTGGATCTGCCGGCCTGGCTGGGCGGGGCAGGGGTGCCTCTGCCGGAATTGTTGGCTTTTGGAGTGGCTCTGGGCGCCTGTTCGCTCGCTTCACTCTGGCCCTTTCTGTGCTGGCTACCCCAGAGTGCGCGGGGGCCCGTGCCCGTCTCGATCCTGCTTCAGACCGTGACCACCTTGGCGGCGGCGGGTTATATCCTGGTTCGTTTTTCCCCCTGGTTCTCGCTGGCTGCGGTGACATCCGAGTGGCTGGCCTGGTTGGGAGCCCTTGGGGCTTTCGCGGCGGCTTTGATTGCGTGTACGCGCTTCGATATCACCCGCATCATGGCCTGGTCCTCGGTGAGTCAATTCGGTCTTGTCCTTCTTGCGGTGGGGGTGGGGGGCTATATCGAGGCTGTGTTCCATGTCATCGCGCACGCTTTTGCCAAAGGCGTCCTGCTCATGGGAGTGGGCGTCATCGTACTGGCCGTCGCGGGCGAACGTGATTTGCGCCGCATGGGCAACATAGGAAGTCGGCTTACCCTCACTCGGATTGATCTCTGGATCGGGGTCTTCGCCTTGGCGGGTGGCCTTCCACTTACGGCGGGCTTCTTTTCCATGCAAGGCGTCCTGGAGGCGACTCTTCGTTCCGAGGCGGTTCCGGGTATGGCATTCCTGCAGATCCTGGCTCTGGCCACATTTGCGCTGACGTCCTTCTATCTCCTTCGCATGATCTTTCTCGGTTTGTACGGAAACACCCGTCTTGCCGCGGAAGTCAAGTGGGAAGCCATTGAAGATCCTCCGCCCCGGATTCTCTGGCCCATGGGATTGCTTGCGGGTTTGACCATCGGCGGTTCGTTGATCGGGCTTCCCCAGATCTGGTCCGATCTGCTTTTCTCCGGTGAAGTCCAGGATTCAAACAGTCTCGAGAATTTCATTTCCGGCGTGGTACCCGGAACGCAAGCCGTGACGCGCGAATCGACTCAGCAGTGGGCGGCGGTGGGGCAGGCGGTGGGAGTGACCTGGCTTGGTGCCATTCCGGCCATCACCCTCTATCTGATTCGTCCGGATTGGAACGATCGGATCTCGAGAGCCTGGAGTCGGTTTCGGGCTTTCGCGTCCCAGTGGAGCGTTCCAGAGTTTTCGCGTTCGCGCGCAATCTGGATGCGGTGGGTCGAGTCGGCCCGTGACGAAGGAGAGGTCCCTCCTTTTCGGGGTTACTCGCCAGGGTTTCCTGAGCACTTCCTCAAGATCGTTCAGTCGGGTTTCCTGCAGCACTATCTCGGTTTCGTGGCGGCCGGTTGCTTTGCCATCCTTCTCTACTTCATGCTCGCCCGACCGGGCGGTGGATAAGGGGAGGTTGTAGTCGATGGGTCCTTATATTGACGGGCATCTCCTGAGTTGGCTGATCTTCATGCCCGGGCTTACCGTGCTTTCCCTGCTGCTGGTGAATGGACTCTTCCGGGCCTTCTTCGGTTCTCAGGGCATGCCCGGTGAAGTCTGGCGGGCCCTGGCGCTCAGTTCCACGAGTTTGACGGCCGCTCTCGGTTGGGGTGGGCTGTTGGGCGAGTTCGATCCTGAGTATCTGGGTATGCAGATCATCGAACATGCGGATTGGATGCCGGGAGTGGGCCTGAATTATTTCGTGGCACTCGATGGGATCTCACTTCCCCTGGTTCTGGGTGTGATCACCGCGGTGCCCTTGATTCTCTTGGCGTCGTGGAATCAGGTGCTGGATTCGTTGCGCAGCTTCGTCTTCTACGTGTTGGCTTTGGAGACCGCAGCGCTGGGCGTCTTGCTCTCGTGGAACATCCTCCTTTTCCATATCTTCTGGCAGCTCTGCCTGGTACTGGTCTTCTTCCTGATCGGGACATGGGGTGGGCGAAGGTCGGTGCGTGCGGCCACACGGTTCCTGTTGCTGACGGGGCTGGGTTCATTCTGCATGGGTCTGGCGATTCTCATCATGGCTCAGTTCCACGTCGATTCATTGGGCTTGCCAAATCTCGATCTGCTGGCGACGCCATGGAATCCCGCGCCGGGCCTGCTCGAAGTCCCGGTGATGGTCCCGCATGGAGATGCCGTCTGGTGGCAGGGGGACATGGGTCTCTTCCTGGGTTTTACGGCGGCTTTCGCGACCCTGATTCCTCTGGCCCCTCTTCATTTCTGGCTGCCCGCGGCCCAGCGCCAGACGGCCGGGGCAGGGCGGGCGCTGCTTCCGATTTTGCTGCTGCCCCTGGGCCCTTATGGGTTTCTCAGATTGGCGTTTCCACTCTTTCCGGATGCGGCGGTGGCGGCCGGGCCGGTCATTCAAGCCATCGCCGCGGCTGGGATCCTGTATGCGGTGGTTCTGGCAGCGTTGCAATCGGATCTGGTGCGAAGGCTTGCGTATGTTTCCGTGGCTCAGTTGAGTCTGGTTGTCGTAGGGATTTTCAGTCTCACTGAATCGGGATGGGTGGGGGCGACGGTCGGCACATTGAGTCATGGCCTGACGGCGGTGGGTCTCGTTCTGATTGTGGGCTTTCTTTTCGATCGGCGTACCACGTTCGACATTCAGGCTTACGGAGGCCTGGCCCGGCCCATGCCCGTTCTGGCAACCCTCTTTGCGCTGACCCTGGCTTCTTCCATGGGGCTGCCCATGCTGTCCGGATTTGTCGGTGAGATCCTGATTCTTTCAGGAGTTGCCCAGGGCAATCCAGTCATCCTCGTCGCGTGCCTTGTTGGCATCGTGGGGCTGGCGATCCTTCTCTTTGTCAGTTACCAGCGCGTGGCCTTTGGGCCGATGCGGGTTCCCGAGAATCGGGGGCTCATCGATATCGGACTTCGGGAGAGAGCGGTTTTGCTGGTATTGATTGTACCGATGCTCTGGATCGGCTTGTATCCAAACCCGCTTCTTCGTCGTGTCGAGCCTTCGGTGCTGGAGATGATGCGATACGTGGATGAACGGAAGATGGAACTTCCCGCTCTCGAAATCCGCCCCGAGGTCACGCCATGAACCTAGCCTCTCTAGGCTCGTTGCTGCCGGTTCCCAGCTTGATCATGGCTGTCGCGGCCGTCGGGGTTCTCGCCGGTGGTGTCTGGGGGCGTCCTCTGGCTTCGCCTCGCGGTGCACGTGGCGAACTCCTGTTGACCGTGTTGGCCTCTCTTTCGACTCTGGCCTGCGTCCTCTGGTCCGTTTTGGAGATGACTTCCGGTGTTGGGCAGGAAGCATCGGGCTTCTTCGTCTTCGATTCCCTGGCGGCGGTTTCCACCTTGTTGGTGGGTCTTTCGGCGGTTGCGATCTTCCTGCTTTCCTCCACGTATTTGAGCAGTTATCGCCTCCCCCAGGCTGAATATCATGCCCTGATCCTTTTTTCCCTGTCCGGCAGTTTCCTGTGTTTCGGAGCCCAGCACCTTCTGGTGCTGGTGGTCGGTCTCGAGTTGGCGACTCTCCCACTCGTGATTCTCGCCGGGTATGACTTCGAGAGACGGACTTCGAATGAGGCGGCGCAGAAGAGCTTCTTTGCGAGTGCGGTGAGCAGTGTGGTCCTCTTGTTCGGAGTGGCCTTTCTCTATGGCTCCACGGGTCACCTTGATTTCGAAGGTCTGAAGGAGAACCTCGATCCCACCCGACTGGTTTCTGCAGCCGGCGTGGCTCTGGTTTTTGTCGGCTTTGCGATGAAGCTTGGACTGGTTCCCTTCCATCAGTGGCTTCCGGATGTCCAGCAGGGATCGCCGACGTCACTCAGCGTCTATCTCGCGGTATGCGGAGTCACTACTCTGGTTTTGGCTTGGATGCGTTTGATGTTGCACGGCCTGCCCGAGATGGACGTTCTGCTCTCGCCGGTCTTCCTGACCTTTTCAGTGGCCACGCTCTTCTTTGCGAATCTGATGGCGCTTTTTCAACGGAATCTCAAGCGCATGCTGGCCTGGCTTGCCGTGGCTCAACTCGGGACCTTCATGCTCGCTTTTGCGGCCCATAGCCCTGAGTCCTATTCGGCCTTGATCTTCTATCTCGGTGTCCAGGCTGCAGGTTTTGTTGGCGCATTCGGTGTGGTCATGACGACGGCGGAAGGCGCGCGTGAACGCGATCGTCTGGAACATTTTGCCGGGATTGCCCGCCATCGAAAGATCCTGGCTGTAGCCATGACGGTGTTCATGCTCAATCTGGCGGGCATACCCGGGACCGCCGGGTTCTGGGCGCGTTGGCAGCTGTTGTCGGCTTCTGTGGCCGCCGGTGACCTGGGTTTCGTGATCGCACAGACCCTGGCGAGTGTACTGACCCTCTATGTGTGCATGCGTGTTCCGGTGGTGATGTTCATGCGAGAAGAAGAATTGGAGATGGCCGAATCCGTCATGCCTTCCACCGTGGAATTGGGAGTCCTGCTGGCTTGCATCGCGGTTGCAATCGGTTTCGGAATCTGGCCTGACCCGGAACTCCCTCTTTCGTTTGGTGGAAGCCTGGTCGACCTGCTGCGAGGCAGCGTCGGAAGCTGAAGGGGACTCCTAACTTGAAGAGGAAGCGCCCGGTCGGAGCACCCGGACATCCCCTTGTCTGCGCGTGATGTGGAGTTCGTCGAGCAATTCCATGAGAGGCATGGCGGTCCTTCGCGAGGTCCCGATCAGCGTCTTGTAGGTTTTCGTATCGATCTCTTCGTGCTCTTGCAGGTACTCGATGACTTGATCCTGTAGGCGTTCGACGGATGCGCGATCAAACCAGAGGTCACCCGGCGCCCGGATCAAGTCCCCCTGCCTTTCGAGGTGGGCCACCAGATCACGGAATCTCTCCATCGACAAGCCCAGGCTTTCGATCCATTCCCGGGTTCCAGTCGGTTCCAGGCCAGCGCTCCGAGCCTCTTCGACCATACGCGATGCGGCTTTTTCGGCCTCGGGGTCCAAGCGGGCCTCGTGATGGGTCAGCCAGACCACATCGCTTTGCGTTTGGGCTCGGTCGGTGGTGACGAGGCTTTCAAGGGCGAATTCAGCCACCGGCGCGGATACATTCTCGGGCAAGCTGGCCAGGAGAGACGCCTTCTGCATTCCCGGTCGCATGGGTTGCTGGGTGTGGAATTCTTCAAGGGTCTGGAGGAGCTGGCCTTCGAGGCGCGTCATGACCCGGGCATCGATCCATTGGTCGCGCCCGCTCTTCGCCAGCTGCCCGTGATCCTTGAGTGCTTCGAGCCGGCTCTCCACCTCGGCTTGGGGAAGTCCCATTTCAAGGGCCAGTGTTTTCGGGTCCATGCCCTGAAATCCCATTCGCTCGACTCGAACCTGAACACATTTTCCAGGCTCGTCGGTCAGCAGGATTTCAAGTTCTTCCAGGAGTCGAGCATCGCTTCTTCTCCTTCGGGGTGGATGGGCGTCCAGCACGAGACCGCCCCCGAGCGTGGCTCCGGCACCCTGGTTCTTGGAGAAGCCTCGCACGATGAATCGGTCGCCAGGGAGAAGGGCCAGCGGTGGACCGTCGACATGCAGTCGGGCAAAGCCGGAAGCGCCGGGTTGAAACCCCACTTCGCCGATGCCCGCGAGACGGGCTCGCCTTTCGGCGGTTCCGGTCAACAACTCGACGGCCGTAATCCCCTCTCGCGCTGGCGCATCGGAAAGCCAGTGTAGATGCACATCGGCCCGATCGGTGGTGAGTAGACTCTGGGGCAGGGTGACCACGTCACCGCGGTGAAGGTCATCCAGGTCGATATTCTGCAGATTGACGGCGCAGCGCGAGCCAGGCGAAACACTTTCCGCCTCCTGGCCGTGGGTCTGGAGGCCTCGAATCCGGGTTTCAAGAGCGGAGGGTTGGATCTCGACGTTTTGCCCGCGGTGGAGTGAGTTTCCGACCAGCGTGCCCGTGACCACGGTGCCGAAGCCGCGCATGGCGAAGATCCGATCAATGGGGAGCCGGGCCGGGCCGGACCGCGCGGTTCGCGGCGGAGCTTGCTGGACGGCTTGCACCAGAGCGCTCTTCAGCGCGTCAAGGCCTTCGCCGGTTTCCGAAGAAACCGCCACGATGGGAGAGTCGTGAAGGTGGGTTTCGGCCAGGAGGTCGGAGACTTCTTCGCGGCTCAGTTCGATGAGTTCTTCGTCGGCCAGGTCACTCTTGGTGAGCGCCACGATGCCGCGCTTGATTCCGAGGAGGTGACAGATGGCGACATGCTCTCGGGTCTGGGGCATGACGCTTTCATCGGCGGCCACCACCAACAAGAGCAGGTCGATGCCGCTTGCGCCGGAGACCATGGTGCGAACCAGACCCTCGTGGCCGGGAACGTCAACCACGGAAATCCGGTTCGTGTCAGGTAGATCGAGTGCCGCGAAGCCGAGCTCGATGGTGATTCCCCGGGCTTTCTCTTCGGGGAGACGATCGGTGTTGACCCCGGTGAGGGCCCGGATCAGAGCGGTTTTGCCGTGATCAATATGACCCGCGGTGCCGAGCACCAGGCTCTGGGAGGTCGGCTCTTCTTCGGGCTCGCCACTCACTGGCCGATGAATTCACGCCCGAGGTAGGGGATCAGCGCTTCGGGTACGCGGATGCGTCCATCCGCTTGTTGATGGATTTCCAGAATGGTCAGGATGGCTCGGGCGTTGGAGATCGCGGTGCCGTTGAGGGTGTGGAGGACTTCGGGCTTTCCTCCATCTCCGGGTCGGTATCGCGTCTTCAACCTTCGGGCCTGGAAGTCGGTGCAGTTCGACGCGCTGGTCACCTCCCCCCAGTCGCCGCCCTCGCCACGTCCGGGCATCCAGGCTTCCAGATCGAATTTACGATAGGCCGGGGCACCGAGATCACCGCTTGCGACATCGATGACCCGGTACGGGATTTCCAGGGCATCGAAGATCTTCTGTTCAATGGCCAGCAGCCTCTGATGCTCGGCTTCACTGTCTTCGGGCCGGGTGAAGACGAACATTTCCGTTTTGCTGAATTGATGCACGCGGTACAGACCCCGGCTCTCGCGTCCGTGCGCTCCGGCCTCGGTGCGAAAACAATGGGATATGCCCACCAGGCGGACGGGCAGGTCCTCCTCGGCCACGATGGTGTCCGCCAGCATGCCACCGAGCGTGATCTCGGCGGTGCCCACCAGGCAGAGATCGTGATTCTCGATGGAATAGATCTGACTCTCCTCCCCGCGTGGATTGAAACCCAGCCCACTCAAGATGGCGGGTCGGGCCAGGTCGGGGGTGGCCAGGGGGGTGAAGCCTTCGGCCATCACCATGTCGAGGGCCATTCTCTGGAGTGCAAGGTCGAGCAGGGCCGCTTCATTCTTGAGGTAGTAGAACTTCTGCCCGGAGACCTTGGCTGCACTTTCGAAATCCACCAGATCGTGTTTTTCGCAGAGAGCCAGGTGGTCGAGGGGCTCGAAATCAAATTGCTTCGGGGTGCCTTCCTCGATGACCCGGAACTCATCCTCTCCGCCCTCGGGCACACTGGGATGTACGAAATTGGGAAGTTGCATGAGAAGCGTGTCGAGTTCGGCCTGCTTTTCGCGCAGTCGCTCTTCAATGCCTGCCACCTTCTCCTTGAGGGCGCGACCTTCTTCTTTATGAGCCTCGCGCTCGTGGTCTTCCATTTTGCGCTGGCCGGATTTCTGGTGCTCATTTCGCGTGCGGTTGGCTTCATTGAGCTCGGTCAGCAGCGCGTTGGTCTTTTCCTGCTCGGCCAGGACAGCGTCTACGTCCGCCTTTACGTGGCGGATGCGACAGCTTTGGACGATTTCGTCTCGCCGTTCTCGGATGATTCGGGGATCCAGCATGGCGGGCAAGGGAAGCACAGGCCCCGTTGCCTTGCCATTGGGAAGTGTGCTCCCGCGTCGAGGGGCGCTTCAGGGTGTGCTGGGCGATCCCGTGGAGAAGCGAGCGACCCGTTGCGGGGTCCACTCCTCGAATCCGGTCTCCTCGGCACGTACGATGTAGCGCTGGGGTGCAGATCCGATGTGGTAGAAGGGGTAGCAGGTGACCAGCGTGAGGCTTGACTCGGGAGTCGGGTTCAGGACCTGTACGTATTCGGGCTCGACCACGAGGATTTCACTCACCCGGTACCGGGTGAGGCCGCTGAGGGTGGCGAGTTCGATTTCGTCACCCGAAGAAAGGTGCCGAAGGCCCCGAAAGAAACTGTCGCGATGCCCAGCGATTCCGACGTTGCCGCCTTCGCCGGGTCGAGCGGTTCCCTCAATCAGGCCCACGCCTCTGTCCAGGGTGGCGTCGCTGGTTCCGTCCAGGATCATGACTTCGACGTCCGCTTTGGAGATCACCAATCGACCCACAGCGGAAGCAGCGATCTGCGGATCCTGGGTGGTCTCCGCATAGCGTTCAACACGGGTTTTCGACCACTCGGATTGATCCGGTTCTTCTGTCTGGATCAGGCCGGCGAGCTGGTGATCAAAGGAGTCGGATTCGCTCTTCTGGACGAGGGATCGCTCCGCGCAGGCGGAGAGGTAGACCCCAACACACACGATCCCCACAAGGATGAAGAAGGTCTCAAGGTAGACCCATCTGCGTGACCGACGGCTCGCCGGCCCACCACGGGTTTTGAGGCTTTCGTGCTCTTGTCCAGACATGACGGAAAAACTCTTCGGGCTCGCTCAGTCGAAGGAGAGAACAAGCCGGCCAGA
>NZGT01000144.1 GCA_002691025.1 Spirochaeta sp.
GGAACCGGCCAGCCCCGTGTGATTGTAACTGGAAGCCATGAGGCCATATCGATACGTAGAGCCATCTTCCCCCACCACTGAAAGTCCGTATTGAGCGCTCATGTCCGGTCGATAGTCGAAAGCCGGAAGAAAGCCACCCGCGAGTTGCCCGCATTCGAGCCAATCTTCTGGCCGAGTCCCGTCCACGATGCCCAGGGGACTCCCGAGATCGACTGCGAGCTTTCGTGTTCGCTGGACCCGAGCTTCGCAGTCGTCTTCGGACACACCTGGATCGCACCGTTGCCGTATGAGCTCGCCTGCCTGCCAGCAACAGGGGAGGTAGCCATCGCTGGGAGCGGCACACTGGAGGTTCCCCTCTTCGTCCAACGTGGTGTCCTGTATCTTCCGGTAGACCTCTGAGCTGCCGTGGCCGGAGTAGATTTCGAAGAGCCGTTGTCGATCGGGGTCATGGTCTGCCGCGGAGAGCTGGTCGTCCAGCCGTGCATTCGGTGGGGCATGGATGCCCCAGCTCGTGCCGTGGGGAATCACCAGGCTCGGGAATCCCCAGTCATCGAGTTTCCGGAAGAGGACTTCCGGAGTATCGGCGCCCTCGAGACAATCGAGTGGCAGCTCTCGAACCGGTATGTCCGGTGAGCATCGCTTGAGCCCCCGCGCTTCTCGTGCGAAGCGATTGAAATCGAGGTAGGGGCCAGGCGCGTCGAGGTCGCGAATAGACATTCCAAAACGTAAAAGAGCCCAAAGCGCAGGGGGAATGGGTGCTTCAAAGAGTGCTCCGTCGCCGGCGCCGATGGGTCGAGTCGGGACGCGGCCCTCTTCGGTGTCTCTGAGAATGACGTTCTTGTGTCCGTAGTGGGTACGTTGACTTGCAGCATTGATAGGGGCGGACTGCGTCCACTCCCACCCCAGGAAGGCGACGGTGTCGGGGTTTTCGGCTTCGGTGACTGCGTTGCATTCGCGGATCGATTCGCGGGTTTCCTGCCATTGGCGCGGCGTCAGGGACTCAGCGTGATCATTGATCGACCAGAAGTCGAGAGCGGAGCAGAAGCGCGCAAAGTCACAGGCATCGGCCGGCGGGTGGGCGCCTTCGCCTTGAAAAAGGGGAAGGCTGAATATGAAGGCATCGCCCGAGAAGGTTGTGTGCACGTGGAGGTCGCCAAAAAGGATCTGCTCTGGCTGGGCTCCTGATTCTTCAGGGAAAAGGCTCGATTGACGAGCACTTCTTTCTTCGATTTCAGCGCTCGATCGTGGAGCGGGCGTCACCTGGCCCCTCGCCTGGAGTCGGCCTCCGACGCCCTCGGCGATCAGGGTGACGACGATCAGCACTGCTACGATTACAGCAGCGAGAGGGAGCAGGAAGAAGCGGAAAAGCTTTCGGAGCAGGAGAAGATTCCCTTCAAGGTGACTTGACTTCCATGGTACCCGGCTGAAGATGCCGGGAACAGACGTAGCGGGGGAAAGAAAGGAAAAACGTGAAGCGGGCGAGAGTGCTCCTGGTGGTCCTTGATGCGTTTCCATTCGGTGCGGTCCGGTCGGATCGGACCCCGACTCTTTTTTCCCTGGCTCAGGAGGGCGCCTATATCGAGTCTGGAGGGCAGGCGGTTCTCTCGGCCTCGACCTACCCCAATCATGCCAGTCTGGTGACGGGGACACTTCCGCGNGAGCATGGCATTTTCACGAGTCATTCCTGGCAGTCGGGAGTACCCGTTGCGGCCGCTGAGGCGGGGCCGGCTTCGCGAACTCTTTTCGAGGATTGCAGAGCGGCGGATCGCCGGTCCATCGCCGCTTTGGGGGATCAGAATCTAGTGGGCGTGTGTGGGGCCTCGGCGGCCGATGCGCATTGGCCACCCCGGGGCGAACTCCCGGAGTCCGCGCCGCGCGGTCGTCTTGGCTATGGAGCGGATCGGGCTGTTGTCGATGCGTTGGATGACCTGGACCCCGCCACGGCAGATTTCACCTTCATCCAGCTCGATGAAATCGATACGGCCCGGCATCTGGAAGGGCCGTGGAATGAGGCGGTGGAAGATCAGTGCCGCGCAACGGATGCGGCGTTGGGAGAAANCCTGGAGAGAGTCAAGCCGTTCTGGTCGGACACCGTCGTCATCGCGGTCAGTGATCATGATCATGAAAGTGTAGACGCGGGAGCGGTGGATCTGGCCGCCTGTGCACAAGAACAGGGGCTCGATGTCCAGGTCGATCATGACGGCACTTCGGCTCTGGTCGTGGGCTCCGTTGAGTCTTCACGTCTTCTGGCCTTACCCGCAGTCGAGGGTGTTCAGGCTCTTGGCGGTGACAAGACACTGGTCTGGGGCGAGCCCGGCGTTCAGTTTGGATATGACTGGAATCTGGCGGCCCAGCACGGAAGTCCGCGTACGGCTTCTCAGCTGGTTGTGGTGGGTGGGGGTCATCCTTCGTTGAGCGCGCTCACGGTCGCTCTTCAGAATTCCAGGCCCCGATGCACGGACTGGGCGGGCTGGATCAGGGAAATCCTGGCTCTGGGCTGAACGGTCCAGCCTACCTGGGGCTGGGGCCGTGGGCCTTCGGTCCNAAAGGGTTCTGCCCACCCCCAGAGGTTTTTCATCGGCTCATCGCCGTCCCAAAAACCCTTTGCGCTTTATTTTTTTCCTTTGAGCAACTGAAAATTCCTCAATTCTGCGCAACCTGCCGCTCTTGGCTCGGTTGGAGTTGGAAAAGCTCCCATGTTTTTTGTGCAGATCAGCTCCCGAAGCTGATCGGTCTGCCTGGAATCAAGTGGTTTGCGGGCAAGGACATAGGGGCTGGGTCCATTCCAGCCACCACTCGAATGGGNCCNGCNCAGACCGATGATGCCGAGATTCCAAGAATTGGAGGAAGAAATCATGTTCGATCGCACTTTATGGATAGCTGTTGCNTTGGTTGCGTTTCTCTCTGTGGCGGCCACCTGCGAGAATTCCGCACGGTCCCCTCTGGTGCTTACGCCCCAGGCTGGGCAGCTGCTTCGCGATTCCGACTCATTTGTGGTTGAAATCGAAGCCCCTGGAAAAGTCTTTGACCTTTCTACCCTGGAAGTTGATCTCAACGGCGATGCACTGAACGTGGTTCTGGGTGAGTCCACCCATAAAGCCATTCTCTCGCCGGGTCAGTCATTGAGTCCGAACAACGAACTGGTGGTATCTGCGGTTCGCCTGGCTGATTCGCTTCGTGCGACGCGAAGTCTTGATTTTGATTGGGCCCCTGTTCCCGCTGAAGTGGAATTCAAGAGNGATTTCGTGGGCACGCCGCCNCCGGTACTTTCGGCTGAGGTGGANTTGTTGGATCCCGATTCCATGCGCCAGAATGCCCTGCTTCNCGTGCGTTTCCGCNAGGGTTTTGATGCACCTTCTCGAATCCCCTATCGGGTCGATGACCAGACCGTCTACATCCTGCGTGACGACGGGGCTGAAGCCGACTTGCACAGTGGCGATGGACTCTACTCCGCTCGAGTTGATTTCGATTACAACCGGTATGCGGTACGGCGCGCCCAGAGCTTGATCGGTCTGGGTCAGAAAGTGGTCGACAATCAGAAGACGACTTTTGAAGGTCGCAAGCTGGTGTCGCGTGAGCCAGTNGATTTCCAGTCCGACCTTTCCGCGGTGTTGAATGCAGGGAAGGGTCAACCCATTCCCCTCTTTCCCCGTTCCGCCCAGGGAGCCGCTTTTGATTCCGAGCAGGCTCTTGTGATNCGTCACCCAAGCGTCGTGGCGGACCCGAATCTGACATTCGATCCGTGTGATATCGACGGAGACGGAAATCTGGGCAACCCCGATGGAGCCTGGACGTTCAAGACCTTGATGACCGCCATGGCCAATNAGTCTCGTACGGGGATTTCNCCTGAGGAGTTTGTTCGCGAATGGGTGGCCACCTGGGATGTCGACGGGCTTGTGAACCATGACGATGTGCCCGCCCGGAATACGGCTTCCGTGATCCAGGGATGGGAGGAAGAGCCCGGCGGAGCCCTGGACCTGGATCAATCTCCCTTTCGTCTTCTGGCCATTGTGAATCGGCTGGATCTGCGAGATGCAGTGGGATACGGAGGTTCCGGTACGGCGGGTGAGCTCCGTTTTGTCTTCGGGCTGGTGAGTTCCGGAGGAGATGGCGGTGGGCCATTCAGTGACAATACTGAGTCCGGTGAAGATTCAGGAGACGGTCTCGGCGGCGAGGTGATCGGGGAGAACGGAACCGAGAGTGACTTCATTGCTTCAGGGGGGCTCGACGTACCCGGTGGCGGAAGCTGCAACATGCGTAGGATGAGTGTAATTCTCGAGTACAAGGTGGATGCCAATAGCTGCCAGGATGTCCTGGCCTATGCACAGAGCTGGGAAGCACTGGATCAAGACCCGGGCCACATCGATTTTGATCAGATGAGCCCCGCGGACCTTGAGGACTTCCTGGTGGACCTGCAGGCCATTACGGATACGGTGGTGCTGGCCGATGCCGCGCCCAATCGACCGAATGGAAATGCCCTGGGTCAGCTCAGAACCAATGAATTGGTCATGGGTTCACCCTGGGAGATGAGGGAGTTTACGCTTCAGCCCGAATCCGGGTCAGGTCCTGCCTTGGTGACAGAAGACGGTCTCGTGCCCCACTTGCTGATGCTGGATACGACCAAGCAGACGCCCGATGCTGATTTTGGCCGTACGATAAACGGAGATTTGCAGGATCTGATGGCCGGTTATATCAACGATGCAGCCGGCGGTACTTCGGAAGCCATCTGCAACGGTGAGCACGTGGTGCCGCTTTCCCTTCCGCCGGTCGATGTGAGTTCACCCGTCCCGACGCCCTTTCTCGCGGGCCGAGCGGACTTCTTCTCCAACGACGGTCTGCAAGGCACCTTCTTTTCGGCGCCGGGTATCGAGGATTGGGAGGATCCCGACGGTGGGCCAGGTTGTGACGCGGCGAAGCTTCGTTTCAATTTCTCTTCTGCGACCTGCACCGGGTGTCATGGTGCGGATACCCTGGCCGTCGGTGTAGACCCTCGTTTCTATCATATTGATCCCACCGATTTCACTCCTGGAGAGGGGGCTCGACTTTCGCGCTTCATGACAGGGACCCAGGTGGATGGGGATCCGGATGCCGGAGCGATTCCGGACCCGAGTCCCTACAACGGCCCCGCGCAGCACTTCGATGATCTCATGCGAAGAGCCGAGGACATGCAGGCCCTGCTGGATACGCAGTGTTTGAACCTGATGGTGGCCTCTAGCGAGGGCTCTGCCTTCATACACTGAGCGAAGGCGCTCCTGATCCCCGGAGCGCTCTTTTGGCCGGGTTGAGGCTTCTTTTCAGAAGCCTTGGCCCGGCTTCCTTGTTTGATCGCCTATTCGCGCAAGTCGGCGTATACGGGAGCGTGATCGGAAGCCTTGAGTTCTCCGCGTTTCTTCCGCCAATCCCGATCGATTACCACCGCTTCGAGTCGTTCTTGAACCGACGGGGTTCCAAAGAGGAAGTCGATTCGTAGGCCGTGACCCCGGTGGAATGAACCTCCTCGGTAATCCCACCACGAATAGGCGCGTTCTTCAGGGTAGAGCTTTCGAAACAGGTCCGTCATCCCGTATGCGTCGATTTCCTGGAGGCGGGTTCTCTCGGCTTGTGTGTGGAAGATCGCGTCCACATGACCTTCTGGATTCCATGTGTCCAGATCCGTGGGGCAGATGTTGAAGTCTCCGCAGATGATTTCATCATGGCTGGGGTCACCCGAGGCAGTGAGATGCTCATTCAATGCATCGAACCAGGCGAGCTTGCGGGGATAGTCATCGTGTTCGAGATTCTTTCCGTTGGGGCAATAGACAGTCGTGAATCTCAGGTTCTCGAGTTGAACCGTGATCAATCGCGCACCGAAGTCGTCTTGACCCGGGAGTCCCACCTGGACCGGTTCGGATTCGGATCGTGTGAGAACGGCGACGCCATTCCAGGCCTTTTGGCCGTGAACCTGTACTTGATAGCCGGCGTCCGCAAAGACGTCGGTCGGGAATTGGTCGTCCGTCATCTTCAATTCCTGAAAGCCGACGATGTCCGGCTTCCTGTCTTCGAGCCATGCCAGGACGAATTCAAGACGGGCTCGCAGTCCGTTTACATTCCATGTGGCTACACGCATTTCTCTTCCTTCCGATTTTTCTAGAGCTTGATCCCGGCAAACAGATAGCGATTCAAGCTGAAGAAGTATTGGCCCCTCTCTTCTTGTTCCTTGAATTCGTTTCGCCAGGCGGAGGCTTCCTCCTGATTGATTCCCTGTCGGCCGTTCACGAAGTTGCGGATCGCGGCGGAAATACCATGGCTGTAGCAATTGGAATGGAAAGAGGCATTGATGATGGGAATGACCTCGCAGTGGCTCACGCTGAATCCCGCCTCTCGAAGACGCGACCCCAGGGTGGTCGGAAGGTTGGGGTCATGGAGGTGTTCATCCCAGGCAGTCATCACACGGTGCATCCTGCTCGGATCAGCGGTATTCCAGACGACGCTATCCCAGGCCGTGTCGAGAATCTGGATTCGGCCTCCCCTCCGGAGCACCCGGGCCGCCTCGGAAAGTGCCTTGTCGATGTCGGGTACATACTCATAGACCTGGGTGGAGACGACGGCATCGAAGTTCTCGTCGGGGTAGGGCAACTCGCTTGCGTCGGCTTTGGAGAAATCCGTCTGGGCCAGGCCATCGCATCTCTTTTCTGACATGGCCAGCATATCGGCACTCTGATCGATTCCGGCGACGCGCCCCGTTTCGCCCACGCAATCCGCCATTTCTCGCGCCAGAAGCCCGGGACCGACCCCCACGTCGAGTACGGATTCTCCGTGACGAAGGGCCAAGGCCTGGTGGAAACGGGCCCGCTGGCCCACGACATCAGGCGTTTGATACATTCGCTCCATTGCCAGAGCGGCCTCGTCGTCGAATTGGAGAGTCATCTGTTTTCTGCTCCATGGAGATCTTTGCGGTGCCGCAGATCTTGTTGGACATTGGGTTACAAAGGGTAGAGGATGGCTGATTTCTTGTCGCTTGGAGAGAAACGGTTTTCTTGTCAGGAAAGGAATTCAGAAATGGTCGAGAGAAAAGAGATTGAAACCGGCACGGAGGATCTGCTGGCCTACATCGAGGATGGGGTCGCGGTTCTCACCATGAATCGTCCGGAGCGTCGGAATGCACTTTCGGCAGGAATGATCCAAGGGTTGGCGGATGCTCTGGCGGTGGCCGAGACGGCCGATGATGTGGGCTGCGTGGTCCTGACCGGGGCAGGGGGTGCTTTTTGTGCAGGTGGAGACGTGAAAGGAATGGCGGAGAGCGAGGGGGCCCCGTCGGGAATGACCCTGGACGCGGCCATTCACCTTCAGCGATTGCAGCAAAGAGCCACTGCCGGACGGATCTATGAAATGCCAAAGCCGGTGATTGCCAGCTTGCCCGGGGCCGCGGCGGGCGCGGGTCTGGGCCTGGCTCTTTCCTGCGATATCCGGCTCGCGTCGGAAGAAGCAATGATCACGACGGCTTTTGCCAAAGTGGGCTTTGCGGGTGATTGGGGGGGCACTTTCTTCATGACCCAGTTGATCGGCCCCGCGCGAACCCGGGAGCTCTACTATCTATCGGACAGGATCGAGATGCAGGAGGCGGAAAGGCTGGGTCTGGTCAATCACGTTGTGCCGGCCGAGGAGCTTGAGAGCCGGACTCTGGAGATGGCGCGGCGAATCGCTTCTGGCCCTCGCATCGCGTATCGCTACATGAAGGAGAATATCAGTCGAGCTGTGCGCGGTGATGTGATGGATTGTATGGATCTGGAGGTGACCCATCATGTCCACACATCGCTGACTCGAGATCACAAGGAAGCCGTGAAGGCTTTCGTGGACAAGAGGACGCCCACCTTCGAAGGACGCTGATCCTCGACGCTCCACCCGGGTGTATGAGGGCCCATGAGACGATTCTGTGGCACCCTTGAGCGATGGCTGTGGTTCGCCGTTCTTCTCGAGATCCCTACTCCAATCCCGAGCTTTTCCGATTTGCGGATAGCATGGAAGGGGTTTCGGATTTTCTCGATGTCGCTGAGACTGAAGCGGAGCGAGCGAGTCGAACGGGTTGGCGGGCGCGAGGTCACGAAGCCCTGGAGTGGCTGGGGCAATTGGCGCCCGGTCTTCTTCTTGCGGGCGCGTTGGCTCAGACGGGGCACCTCATCTCCGGCGCCATGGGAGGGGGGCTGCTGGGAGTCGAGTCCTCGCCGGTTTCGCCCATCCTGATTGCCATTCTCCTGGGCCTCCTGATACGCAACACCATTGGTCTGCCCCAGATCTTCGAGCACGGGCTTGATCTCAGCATCAAGCGGATTCTGCGTCTGGGCGTCGCGCTGCTCGGGATCAAGCTGAGTGTTTTTGCTGTGGGGGGGATCGGCCTTTCGGCGCTGCCCATCGTGGTCGCCTGTATCGGGAGTGCACTTCTCGTCACGGGGCTCGCCACCCGGCTCCTGGCTCTTCCTATGCGCCTGGGAACCTTGGTGGCGGTGGGGACGGCGATCTGTGGGAATACAGCCATTGTGGCCACGGCGCCTGTGATTGGAGCCAGTGATGATGAGACGAGCTACGCCGTAGGGACCATTACGCTCTTCGGTCTGCTTGCTCTTTTCTTCTATCCCTTCGTGGCTCATTTCCTTTTTGGGGCCGATGCTCTCTTGTCGGGAATCTTCCTGGGCACGGCGATCCACGACACCGCCCAGGTGGCGGGCGCGGGTCTGCTCTACGACCAGCAGTTTTCGGCCCCCTATGCGCTTGAAGCTGCCACCGTAACGAAGCTTCTTCGCAACACCTTCATGATCCTCGTCATCCCCCTTGCGGCTATCGCCTACCGGCGCGAAGAGAATTCCAGTTCGGCAGTCCGTTTGGGTATCCGGAAGATTGTTCCTTTCTTTGTCATTGGATTCGTGNTGATGGCGGGGCTACGGACCTGGGGTGATCTGGGAGAGGCGCCTCTCGGTGGTTTGCTGACCGCGGAGCAGTGGGAAGCGGTGATTGCCGGCGTTTCGGACCTTTCGGTGGTNTTTCTCACCGTGGCCATGGCGGCCGTGGGTCTGGGAACCCATCTGGCTCGCCTCAAAGTGCTGGGTTTTCGGCCTCTTGNGGTGGGNTTCATGGCGGCTCTGGCGGTGGGTGNAGTCAGNGCCCTGNTGTTGGGNCTNNTGGGACCGCTCTTCGAAACACGGGTGTGATATCAGGGCTACAGACGTTTTCAATCGAGTACGCTCGGAAGAGTTCCAGTTGGATGAGGAGGGCAACATCGTGTCAGGCGCTTTGGAGGGGTTTCGGATCATCGATGTGACCCAGGTCATATCCGGGCCCATGGCCACCCGGATCCTGGCGGATCANGGCGCAGATGTCGTCAAGGTCGAGCCACCGAGCGGNGANATCCTGCGCCANATGGGCGGGATGGAGGGCTTGTCTCCCGCCTTTGCGACCATCAATCGGAGCAANCGATCGGTGGTGCTCGATCTGAAGAACCCGGATGGGCTTGAGGCGCTTCATAGGATGGTGAAGTCTGCGGACGTCTTCATCCAGAACAGTCGTCCCGGAATCGCAGAGCGCATGGGGATGGGCGAAGAGGACTTGAGAGCCCTCAACCCGAAGCTCATCTATGTCTCGATCTCGGGCTTTGGGCACGAAGGTCCCTTCAGCCACAAGCGGGTCTACGACCCCCTGATCCAGGGCATGTCGACACTGACNGAGATNCAGGGAGGNCGGGGTGAGAGGCCCCGGTTGATCCGTGTGATTGTTCCGGACAAGGTGACTGCNCTGACNGCGGCCCAGAGCATTACGGCGGCTCTCCTGGCNCGTGAGAGGACAGGAAAGGGTCAGCATATCCGACTCTCCATGATCGANGCCGTGNTGGCTTTCGCNTGGCCGGAGGGGATGGCCTACGAGACCTTCGTCAGTCCGGATCGNCCNCGGATTCCGCCNGTNGCCCGNCGCGANCTCGTGTACGANACGCTNGATGGNTATGTGATTGTTTCGACGGTGGCGCACCGTGAATTCCAGGGTTTTTGTCGGGCCGCGCATCGAACGGAATGGTTGNAGGATCCTCGNTTTACGACGACAGCCGGTCTTGTGCGACACGCGGCGGAGAGGCTGGAACTCATGGCCGAGGTGATTGCGCAGCAGACGACCGCACACTGGCTTGAAGTACTGGATGCAGAAGACGTGCCGTGCGCGCCCGTGCTCACTCGAGAGAACGTACATCTGGACCCCCAGATCGTGGCCAACGGCATCATCGTCGAGGATGAGCACCCGGTGGCGGGTCTCATGAGGCAGCCTCGGCCCGCGGAGCAGATGGACGGAACCCCTTCCGCGATTCGNAACCCNGCTCCCATGCTGGGTCAAGATACCCATGAGGTGCTTGCGGAGTTGGGGTTTTCCGAAGAGGAAAGGAAGGCGNTNNAANGGGCTGGAGTCCTGGGGGGCTCCGAATGACGAGAGGCCGGCGTCCGATCCGGTTGTGGGGCGTGGGGACGTCCCGGACCATGCGTCCTCATTGGGTCCTCAACGAGTTGAATCTGGAGTATGAAGTCGAGGAGATCCTTCCTCGATCCACCGCCATGGAGAGTGCCGAATTCCAGGCGATCAGTCCGCGTCGCAAGGTGCCCATGCTTGAGCACGGAGACCTGGTTGTGGGCGAGAGTGGGGCGATCGTCTTCCATCTGGTTGATCATTATCGGGATCGCGTGAGTCTGGCACCGGGATCGGGCAGCGACGAAAGAGCGATCTTCGACGATGTCTGTCTTTTNGCCTTGATGGAACTGGATGCGCCGCTGTACGTGATTCGGCGGCATGGCGGTCTCCCNGNCNTATACGGAGAGTCGCCTGTGGCGGTGGANTCGGCGCGTGAATACTTCCTTCGTCAGTCTGGTGAAATTGCGCGCCGCTTGTCCGACGGACGNACGTATGTGCTCGGCGAAGANTTCTCCGCCGCCGATATCCTTGTTTCGACGTGTCTGACCTGGGCTGANTTCATCGGGATTGAGGTCGCTGATTCGTTGGTCGACTATCAGTCCAGGGTCACGTCACGTCCGGCTTTTGCCCTGGCGAAGANGAGGAATCTCCCCGCTGCCGCGATGGCGGCCATGCGCGACCAGGCCTCTTCAGGAGTTTCGTCTCCCAGAGGAGGCGGCTCTCAAGGGCGGGAGACCTGACATGCTACAGTTCGGTTGCATGATCGTGTGTATGCATGGACAGTCAAACCGATAAAGGGGGGAATATCATGGCTAATTTCATGTCACCGTACGCGGCACAGACCTATGCGCTACTCCGGATCGTCAGTGGTTTCCTGATGATGCATCACGGGGGCCAGAAGCTTTTCGATTTTCCGGTGGAGGGCTACGCAGGAATGCCCTGGCACATCACGTGGGTGGCGGGGCCGATTGAACTCATTGGCGGGGCGCTGATCATGGTCGGCCTGTTTACCCGTTGGTCGGCCTTCCTCAACGCGGGCCTCATGGCTGCAGCGTATTGGATGGCTCATGGTCTCACGGATCTGCTTCCCATCGCCAATGGAGGCGAACTCGCTGCACTCTACTGCTTTGTCTTCCTGGCGATTTCGGCCAATGGACCGGGCATCTGGAGCATTGACGGTTCGGGCGGTTCTACGACGGACGAGTGAAGCGGTTCTGGTCCGGGTCACCCATTCTTCTTGTAGTCTACGAAGATGGGTGACGACCAGGCCCGTTGTTCTGTCTCAGCCAGGCAGTTGTCTTCATCGGGGCGGCCGAAACAAGGTCGGACGTCGATGCAGCGACCGAGTTCGTCGTATTCGCATCCGAGTGGATCCACATCGATAGCGGCGGTGGTCGACTCAATGGCTCGTACGTAGTAGACGGCGTCTCGACCTGANCCGCTGAAGTCGGGATCAGTAAAGGCCACCTGACATCCGTCGCGGTTGGGCGGGCAGGGCAGGACCTTCCACGGGTCTTCGATGAGATGATCCATGCCTTCGTTTTCGTTGAGCTGAGGGCGGATGCGGACGACTTCGATGCGGTCGATTTCATGGCGGGTGTCGCTGGGGTTGTAGCACTCACCTTGGCAGAGGTATTCGAGTCGCTCGGCAGAGAGGCCACGGATCGAATCTTCCGGGCAGCCGGGTTTCTGTTCAAATGACCCCACGGCACGAACCTGGAAGATGGGCGCCGTGTCGAGTTCAACCCCACTTCCCATGGGCTGGGTTCCTCCTTCGGAGGGGTTCAGGAGATCGAACCAGAGCAGGATCCTGGGCCCGCTGGTGCCATAGATTTCATTGCGTTGGAGGGCGTCCCAGATCTCCTCGCGGCTTCGTCCTTCCGAATGAACGGCGGCCAGTCCACCTGTGAGAAAGAAGGAGGCGCCGCGCTCGGTTTCAAAGATGGAGAAGACAGCGGTGGAGTAGTTGGTCGTCATGGCCTCNGCTTGCGGCTCGGGATCTCGTTCCGGAGTTTCTCCAAGTGGAGTATCGACGAAATTGCCGAACCGGGCTTCAGTGAACTCGGTTCGGGCGACCTCCTTGTAGCCCGTGCCGGGCCGGGCCGAGTGGTTGTCGCTCGCGGCAATCGTGCCAAAGCGGAAACGATCCCGTCCGGGCTCGTTCTCCGGTCGGTTCAGGGCCAGGATGTATTGCGCGGTGCTTCCGGGGCGCATGTTGAAGGCGGGTTGGAAACAGTCCTGGCATTGACCTGAGTTCTGCCAATCCGCCACCGTGGCGCCCGGCACCACAGTCGGTCCTCCATTCCGGTCTGCGTCCACGAAGTACTGTCTGGCCTGTGCGGCGCGCCGGCTGCATTCCTCAGCAGTCATNTCTTCAGCGAGGCAGCGNTNTTCAATGATCTCNCCGGCTCGCCAGCAGGAGGGCAGGTGGGTCTCTGTGGGTTCGGGGCAACTTCGTGTCCCGTCCGGGTTCAAGGTGACAGCGCGATAGGGTTTGTATTCCTCGGAGTTGCCATGACCGGAGTAGAACTCCACGATTCTCTGCCACTTCGGGTTGTGCTGTGTGTTCGTGAGCTGCTTGTCCCATGAAGATCCAGGCGGTGTGTAGAAACCCCAGGCCGTGCCATGCGGAATCACCAGGGCTTCGTGCCCCCAGTCGTCAAGCTTGGCGAAGAGGGTTTCGGGATTGGGGGCGACCTCTCGACACTCTGCGGACATTTCCCGGACTGGAACATCCGCGGGGCAGAAAGGAACCGACGCGGTTTCCTGCAGGTATTCGACGAGTTGCGGAGCCCCGTTGGTGGGAGAGGAAAGAGCATAGAGTCCCAAAAGCCAGGTAGAGGGAGCCGCCTCTTCGATGGTCGGTGCACCGGGCGGCAGACCCGCACTGATGGGTCGAGTGGGAATGGCGTCGTCTTCAAGGTCGCGCAGGATGACATTCTTGTGCCCCCAATGGTTTTCGGGGGTGGATCCGACCTGGGTCCATTCCCAGCCCAGAAAGGCCACGCTGTCCGGCTCACGGCGATCGCCCGAGATGGCATTGCATTGCCGGACGGTCTCCACCGTCTCTGCCCACCGGCGCGGCGTCAGCGTAATGGCGTGGTCATTCATCGACCAGAAGTCAAGGCCCGAACAGTGCCGTGCATAGTCGCAGGCATCGGCGACCGGGTGAGCTCCTTCGCCGCCCGACATGGGGAGACTGAGCTGAAAGGCGTCAAAAGAGAATGTGGTGTGGACATGGAGGTCCCCGAAAAGGATCTGTTTGGGTTTCGCGACGCCCACCTCGGTGGCGGCCTCACGGATCGCTTCGGTCCGTTCGGAAATCACAGCCGGAGAGATGGCCTGGCCTGTGGGCGTCCCGGCATGAGGTGTCGCAGAGAAAAGTCCCAGCCCGGCGGCATAGATGATGGCAAGAACAAGTGAGAGGGAGGCGATGAAGATGATTCGACTGCGATTCGACATGAGGCACTCCGATTCTGGTTCTCATTTGCCCTGAAGGATGTTTCTTCTTGCTTTCAGTAGGACGGGTGATCAATACGCTTTTTGAGTTCAGGGACGAAGCGCAACATGCTTTCGTCAACGACTTCATTCAGATGCCGATTCTGCTCAATGAACTCGTCTTCCGTTTTGGGTCGCGTCAGCATCATGTTCTGTCTCAGGAGGCATTCTTCCAGTGACTTCGTGTAGTAGTGATTGATCCGCAGCCCTTCGATTTCGCCCAGGGAAACCTTTCTGCCTCCTCCGAGAAATCGGTAACCCCAACTGTGGGCGCTGTTCTTGAAGCGGTTGTCCGAGAGAAAGCGTGTGTTGGCCAGATCCTTGTGGTCGGAGATCTCCTGCTCTCTTCGTGTATATGATTCCACGACCAGACCCTCGGGCTTGTCGCGATGACCACCGTCCCCGAAGTTGACGCGAGGCAGTTGTAGGCCTTTGATTTCATCCCGGTCGTAGCGATCGATGACGGATCGGACGCTCTCGCTGTCGGTGGGCATGACGAATTCATCGATGTCGACCTTCATCAGCCAATCGCAGTCATCCCGATGATGGGTTGCTGCATGTCCGAAGGCCATATGGTTCTTGTCCCGGCCACCAAATCGCGTCACGGAGTCGTGTCGTGTGTTGTCCAGATGCGTCCAGGGGTGGAGGGTGACGAGACCCGACTCCGTATAGCCTTGCAGGAGCGCTCTCGTTTCCTCGCTTCCGTCGTTGTCATACAAGAAGAAGTGGTCGAATCCGACCAGACGGTGGAATTCAATCCATTCCTGCAAGTAGTCATTTTCGTGTTTGAAAATAGCGGCAATCGCCAGGCGGGATTTCATCGCGATCGGAAAATTAGCAAAGGAAGCGGTCTTTTGCTGATGGGCCATCGAAGCCTGCAAGTGAGAAGGGGGCGAACTATACTGAGCCGAACTGAAAAGGATCACTTGGGGGATCTACATGATCTGGCTATGGCTGGCCGTACCGGCTGCCGCGTGGGTGGGTATCTTGATCTTCGACTTTGTCGAAGGGAAGACCTACCTGCATGACCGGTGGGATGAGTGGCGGTTGGTTCGATCCGACCTGGAAGAAATGGATCGAGCCTGGGCTGAGAATCCGAATCGGTCAGATGTGGTGTTCAGTCTTACGACCATTCCGAGCCGACTCGAACATATCGACTCGACCCTCATGACCTTGCTGCGACAAACCCGGGCTCCCGCGGCCATCCGCCTCAACGTGCCGAAATGGTCCAAGCGAGAGAAGACCGCGTATGAGGTCCCAGAGCGGATCCGTTCCCTGAAGGCCATCACGATTGTAGAGTGCGAGGACTACGGTCCGGCGACGAAATTGATTCCTTCTGTACTGGGTCTTGAACCGGATCAGAAGATCATCGTGGTGGATGATGATCGTCACTACCCGGAGAACCTCCTCTCGGATCTGGAACGCGCTTCCAATGAGGCCCCGGATGCGGCCTTCGGTTTTTGCGGATGGATCGTCCCGGAAGATCTGGTTCACCGTCCAGCCAACGCCTACACGATCCTCTTCATCAAACCTCCGGCTCCGATCCTGGCCAGGCGTATCCGGCGTCAACATGCCATTGATATCGTACGCGGTGTTTCAGGTTATCTGGTCAAGCCGAGGTTTTTCGATCCGGTTGCGTTGGTCGACTACTCGGAAGCGCCTGAGAACGTCTTTTTCGTGGATGACGTCTGGATCAGTGCTCATTGTCGGGCGCCGAAGTTCGTCGTTCCCGCGCGAAGATCCAACTATGCACCACGTCACAACCGCAATCTCTATCATGAGACAAGTCTTGGTTGGATCAACAGCGCCGGGGCCAAGGTGGAGCAGCGCAACAACTCCATTGCGATTCAGCATTTTGCCGATGTGTGGAAGGTCGGCGGGCCAGGCTCAGTGGAGAACGCGTAGCAGCCGGGCTGTTAGATTTGTTGGGCGGCGATTGTTTCTGCGACCGCGACGGTTCGGTTGACCAGTTCTTCCAGGGAGACCTCTCCGTATCCGGCCAGTGTGAGGGCTACCCGCCCATTCCAGGGTTCGGTCCATTGCTTGGGTATCTCGCTGCCGAGAAGCCCCCAGAGCGCTCCCACTGTGGCTCCGTTGCAATCTGTATCCCAGCCTCCGGCGACCGCTTCGCCGATGGCCGTCGAATAGTCGTCTTGCCCGGTGCAAAGGCTCCACACCACCAATGCGAGATTGTTGACAGTGTGAACGGGAGACAGATCTCCGTAGATCCCGTGAAGTTCCTCCACGGCTCCCGGCTGACCCGAAAGTCTTCGCCCCACGCCAACGGCTCCTGCGCAGGCACTTTCTGCGGGGATCTCCTTGAGAGCGAGGTCCAGTGCTTCATCCAGAGACCCGGTCGCGGGGATGGCGGCGCCGAGTGCGGCGATGAAGACGGCTCCATGGACCCCTTCTTCCCGATGTGAGAGAGCAGCGTCTTGACGCGCCAGTCGGGCGGCCAGTTCGGGTCGTCCCGGGCAGACCCATCCGTATACATCCGCGCGGATCTGCGCTCCGATCCAATCAGAGAATTCGTTTTCAGCGCACTCCTCCAGATTGAAGCCGGGGTCCGCTCCCATCGGGAAGTGCTCTTCGGCTTTGGCCAGCAGGGTTTTGTAGGCCGCTCGCTCCGCGGTAAAGGTGGCCGCTGGCGGAAGAAGTCGAAGCCAGGTTCGCGCTACGTCCAGAGTAGAGAGCTCGGTTCCGTGTTGTTCGAGCATGATCAGGGCGAGCGCGCTGTAATTGATGTCATCGTCGGGTTCGCTTCGAGAGATCCGACCCAGGCAGGAATTCCTGCCGAAGCGGGCGACCAGGGTATCTTCAATCAGAGGCACGTAGTCACGTAGAGGCATGGCGTTGGCCTTCCGGAGGTAGTCCAGCATGGCCTCACGCCCCTGGGTCATGGACAGGAGCTCTACGGGTTTTCCGAGTTGGCAGCCCGATATACGACCCTGCCAAGCTCGACGGATTCGGTCTGGATCAATTTCGTTTTGATGCATCGACGGTTGACCTCCTTCGGGAAAGTGCGGCCAGAAGACGATCAGGCTAGAGGATCTTCGTTCTCTCCGTCCTCTTCCTGGGTGTACCCGAGTTGTGAGAGGGTTCGAAGGTGAGCATCTCGTGTGATGGTGTATTTCGAGATGAGCCACGTGGATATGATCGGGAACGCGATGCCGAGCACCACGTGTGTGAGAGCGAGATCCCGCATGGGCTCCTGCATCTGCTCGACGGTCGGGTTGGGGATGTCAAAGCCGATGGCTGAAAGGATCAAACCTGTGATGAAGACTCCGCTTGCGCTCATGGTCTTCTGGGCGAGAGCCGGTCCGGCCGTGAGCAGGCCTTCACTGCGCCTCCCTGTACTTTCCTGACTGTCTTCTACAATGTCGGCCACCATGGATCCGATCAAGATGAATCCGGTTGCGCTCAGCATGATCATGAGGTTGCTGTGGGCGAGGAGAATCCACCAGAGAGCATCGGTCTGATTGGCGGGGAAGACGGCGAAGTCGACGACTCCACTGAGTAGCCTGAGGCCCACGGGCAGCGGGCCCAGGATGATGCTGAGGATGAAGAGCCGGACAGCGAGCTTCTTCTTGTCGTGGCCGCGAGCGAAGATGCTGGCGAGAAGGCCGCAGGTGATGGCGGTGAAGGCTTGAATCACGGGAAAGATCTTGATCTGCTCCGGAATCCATTCCCAGAAGTAGACGTTGTAGTAGTAGTCGACACCCGATTGCAGACCGATGAAAAGGGCGAACACGAGACCTGCGAAGAAGACCACCACCCACGAGCGGTTGGAGAGGGTTTCTTTTACTTCCCCGAGTAATTCTCCGAAATCGAATTTGGTCCTTTCTTCGGGCACATGCAGTTTGGGAATCTGTTTGTGAAGAGCGAGTGTGGACAGCGCCGCCGATGTGAAGATCACCGTCCCGGCAATCCACGCCATTTTCTGGTACCCGGCCGGATTCAGGGCGGCTCTGGATCCAGAGAATTCGGCTGTTTCGGGAAAGAGCATCCCGAGAGCCACGGCCGAAAGACCCGCTCCACCGAGCCAGCCGAACGCCGTGGAGATTCCGACGAGGAGTGTTCTCTGGTCGTAGTCCTTGGTCAGTTCCGGGCCGAGCGCGGCACGCGGGACATCAAAGAGGGTCATCGAAACACGAACAGCGACAGCCAGGAATAGAAGCTGCAAGAAGAGGGCCTGCTGGCTGGGCTCGTGCATGGGTTGCAGTATGAAGAAGATGGAGACCGAGAAAGGCACGATGCTGGCGTACATGAAGGGATGCCGCCGTCCCCAGCGAGTTCGTGTTCGGTCTGACCACACACCCACCAGTGGGTCCGTGACGGCGTCAAATACCAGGGCGATGGCCAGAGCCGCTCCGGCCAGTGAGGGCTTGAGGCCCTGGACTTGATTGTAGTAGAGCATGAGCCACGAGCCGAAGATGGTGTTCTTGACCCCGACGGCGATTGCCCCCGTCCCAAAGGCGATCATGGTTCCAGGGCTTGCATGATCTTCGGTGATGGGGGGCTTTGCTTGACTCATGAGACTTTCCGATTTAGCACAAGCAGTCCAATGAAGCTCTTGTCAAGATGGACCCACGCTATCTGTAAGGGAATCCAGCTTGAACGGAGGAACTTCCGTAGGACTTTCATACTCATGGCAGGAAGAAGATCAGGGCGATCAGCAGGTTGACGGCCAGAAAGGAGGAGGGGAAGATCCAACGGCATTTCTCGTCCAGACGGTCTCCGACGTCCTGACGATCTGTGCGATTGAGGTAATCCACAGTCAAATTGATGACGATGGTAGCCGCGATGAAGCCATAGGTGGAATAGACGAAACCATCCATCAGGGTGAAATACTCGATGGTCGGTAGGCTCCCGCCGATCAGGAACTGATAGGCGACGACAGTCAGGAGCCCGGTAAAGGAGATCGTCATGCGATCGCCCAGGGATTCGTGGTCCATCCAGAACACCGAAGCACAAAGCATGCATAGAAGAGCGAGAGGAAATACCACGACCCTCAGCATGAATTGAGGCTGTCGTGCCATGTCGAGATGGACGGAGAAGTGTGAATAGGTGGGAGTCAGGTCGCCTTCAAGATGAGGCTGGAAGAGTGAGGTGTTGACCCGGATACTCTTTAGATTCCACTGCGCAATCTGGACCCCGTTGTCGTCCCGACCTGTATGGTTTATGTCGGGCTCAAGGCGGATTTCGTCTTCTTCATAACCGAGGACAGAAAAATTCGCAGTGAAGACCTGACGGTCGAAAGGAAAGCGCTGCAATGCCATGGGCATCTCGGCTCTGGCTGTGATTTCCTGGATGAGGTGAAGGCGCCCTTCGGGCGTGACCCGCAGGATGACGGCAACCTGCTCGAAGTCGCCAGACAAGTTGGTCAGAACAAACTGGGGCCACCAGCCGGTGAAGACTTCGTTGAATTGGAATTCGCCCGTATAGGTCTTGATGTCCACGCCTTCGACTTCCGGGTCGAAGGCCAGCCTCGGATCTGTCCAACTTGAGATCAGCCGACCTTCGAATTCAAAGGTCTCTTGTTGCTCGTTGATATCGTTGATGTCACTCAAGTAGAAGCCGATATCAATTACCGTGGGCCTGGATGGCGGGTTCAGCATCCCATCGTCAGCCAGGGAGGCCCCACTCCAAAACACGCCGAAGGTGAGTATGCCGATGAAAGCCAGGAAGATTTTGGATGTTTTCATGAATCCTGCGCCTGGAGTTTGAGATTGAATCCAGTTTTCCTGGCCTGGATTTCTTGAAGGATCGATATGCCAGAGAGAGTCTACCGCGCTGAAAGGCAGTTGCAGATGGATTGGCTTCCGGAGGAGCCTACTCCCCTTCCTCTGGCGAGCCGGAGGCCGGTTCGGCTTTTTGGGGTTCTGGGATGGAGATGCCATGGTCGGCCAGCCATTTCCGGGAGCGAAGGATCGCATTTTCCCTGGTGTTCACATAGAAGAGCTCGACGTCATAGGCATGGTAACTGCCTTCGTCTTCGGCCAGTGAGAAGCGCCACCCTTCGGGTTGGTCGAAGTAGAGGACACCCTCCTTGCATTGGGCTCCCACCAGGCCCGGGATCGGTTGGCTCTGCCCGAACATGGGAATCGGAATGGAGCCCAGGTTCTTCTCGGCCGGGACGGCGACGGAGTCCGCTTTCCAACTGAGTGGGTTCACGCAAAGGTCGATCCCCTTCTCCTGGAGAGGCGGAAGGTCGAATGCGGATTGACTCCCGTAGACAAAGGCTCTCCAGCTGATCACGCACCCGGTCTGTTCGGCATTTTCGCAGATGGGGACACCGAAGGCGGTTTGTGTGGACGGGTCGGTGTTGACCCAGGTGCCGATGGGGTAGGCCGCAATCAGCCTTTCTCTCAGCTCGCCTTCCTGGAAGAACTCGGTCAGTAGTCTCAAGATGAGACGGCTTCCCTGACTATGTCCCACGATGATGAATGGCTTGCCCTTGTTGTAGTGGTCAATGAAGTACATGAATGCATGGCGCACGTCCTCATACGCCACATCGAGCCCCCCGATTCGACTCTCTGGAATTTCAAAGCCTGAAAGGGTCAGTTGCCGATAGCGAGGAGCATAGATCTGACCCGCTCCATTGAAGGCGGACCCGCTCCCCGCGATGGTGACCGAGGTGATTTTGCGAGTGAGCCAGCCGGTGATGGGAGCATTCCAGTGCCAGCGCCAGAAGTAACTGGTCGGGTGGAGGTAGAAGACATCCACAGCTTGAATCAGCTCCGGTTGCCCGGGCTTGAGCCCTGGCGGAACGTCCTGGGCACTGGAGTCGATCCCGGGAAGGGAAGCCCAGCTCGATTCTTTTGAGTAGTCCGGTGCGGGGGGCGGAGTCAACTTCGAGAATTCGGAGCTGGGCGTGGAGATCCATCGGCCCGTGGTTCCGCAACCCCATAGAGGGACCACCGCGATGGTCAATGCAATCAGGAAGAGTTGGCGCGTCATTTTGAAGATGCTCTTGTCTGCGTTCTGGGTGGATGAGCGGTTCAGCGTGCGTATTCGAAGTTGATTCGAAAAGTGATCTGGAGTCGGTGGTCGTGACCCTTGTTGCTGTTGAAGTCAGAGCTTCCTGTCGCAATTCGTTGATAACCGTAGAGGTATTCGGCGCCGACAGAAAAAAATGAAAAAGGCGTCCAGAGGAGATTGGCCGAAGCGTAGACGGTTTCGTTATAGATGCCGACATAGTCGCCGTCTGCGGACTGGGGGCCGAGTTCACGGTCGATGAAGTCGGAGTAGACCTTGAGGAAACCGAAGGTGGCGACTGAGCTGAGTTGAGGGTTCCAGAAATGCTCATACGCGCCCCAGAAACCAATCAGCCCGACGGCCTTGAGCGGGTTATCGGGGCCGGATACCGAGACGGCATCGAGTTTGAGACCGAAGGTATCATCGACGAGGGCCGCAATTCCTCGGCCACCGAGGACCCCGCCCATCAATGAGTCGCGGCCCCATGTCTGGATGTTGCCGCTCAGATAGAGCCCCCAGCCATTGGCACTGGAATCGTAGGCTTCACCGCTGGCTCTCAGTCTTCGGTAGACGCCAATCAGCGTGAGGTTGGCGTCATCCGTGTTGTACGTAATGTTTCCAAAGAGGGCAGGAACCTGATCGTCGGCCGTGGCTTTGTAGACCGGTTCGACAGTGACCTGGGCTTTTGATTCTTCGAGCCCCAGGCCTACGAAGAGATTCTTCTTTTCGCCGTGCCCGATCCGGGCAATGGGAATCTGGAGGCTCGCCTGGGCATAGACAGGTTCGGGAAGGACCTGAGGACCTTCAAAGTCAAGGGTCTTCGGAATGGCCCTTTGATTCATGAAGAGTGAATAATCGAGTCCGAATTTGAGATAACCGAGTTTGGCCCATGCCTTGTAGACGTGGAACTGGGTCTCCACCGCACTCTTGGTCATATTGAAGTCGACAAAGGCTTTGGCCTCACCCCATCTTGTTTCGGAACTGGCCCAGAGGATGAGGTCACTCTGGTTGGGGCTGAAAACAGTGCGGTTGGTGTTTTGGGCCGCGGGGTTGCCACTCACTGGGATCACGGCCGTAATGAATTCTCGCGCGACAGGATCGGTCACCTCGAGTCCGGTTGCGTTGAAGTCGTGGATGATGTCCAGTTGTACGGTCGAACGGATCCCGAAGTGAACAGTGTGATCCAGTACTTGGATACCGGGTCCCGGCTTTGATCTTGTGCCTTTTTTCTCATCGGCCTGATCTTCGGGGCCTGCTGATGCGATGGCCGGCGCCAGAAGTCCGCAAAGGATCCACGCCGCGGCGTACTGGATCCAGTCTGGGAGCAGGCGCGTTTTCGGAGAGAATCGTAGTGTCGAGGGCTCGGGCATCGGCCGGGGTGGTCTCCATGTCTGAGTAGCCTGTCGCAGGGCCGAGTATAGGTCTCGCATGGTGGAAGTGCATTGAAAAGGCGAGCGCCGGGGACGGTTCACACTCGGTCAGGAGGGCTGATGGCGAAAGCCGCCTCTTGCGGGTAGATTCGATCGCGTAGGCATAACTGCCTGTTGAATGGATATGAACCGGTGTGAGTGGAGGGAGTCTCAAAATGCTGCGGATCGGTCTTGTGTGCGGTCTTCTTTTCTGGGTGGGTTGTTCCATGGGAGCCAAGCCAGCTCCTGTTCAGTTGGCCAATCCAGCTTCGGTTCATTGCGACAAGGTGGGCGGGGAACTCCGGATTGAAACCATCGGGAATCGAGGTCAGATCGGGGTCTGTTATTTCAAAGACGGTCGCCAGTGTGAAGAGTGGGCGCTTTTTCGCGACGAGTGTCCTGTCGGAGGGCGCAAGGTGACGGGTCTGGTGACGGATGGAGCGCGTTATTGCGTGATTCGCGGTGGCCAGTATACGATGACTCACGCCGCGACTGGCGATATGCCCGAACAGGGAAACTGCACGCTGACCGATGGAGTGGTCTGTGACACGGCGGTTCTCTGGCAGGGAAGTTGCGGCTAGGGACTTCGAACCGACTCGGCCGGTAGAAGCAACTCGCGAGGCGGAGTTCCCGTGGTTCTGGCATTTTTGTTCGGATGAGATGAAAGGAATACAACCATGTACCGTGGAACGATCGCTCTCTCCATTGTCTGCTTCATCGGTTTGGGGTGCGCGACTCCCCAGACGGGCATTATTTCAGCTCGTTGGACGCCGCCGGGAAAGGCCAGCGAGCCGATCGTGATTTCCTGGGAATCGAAGAATCAGAGCCAGGGCCGAATGTTTGTTCAACTCGGAAAGGGTGGCGAGCGTTTTCAAGGTTCCTACGTCCGTGTTTCCGCCGGCACCAAGGTGGAATCGGTACAGCCCATCGTGGCGGGCTGGGGGCCGGTCTGGGGAGATTACGATTGGGGCGATGGTATGGATCCATGGGGGTGGGGACCGGATGGAGGTATGCCCATGGGAGGCTATATGGGAGGAGCCTCATTCCCGATATTCATTCGTGAGTATACGGGCAAGGTCGTAGCGAGCCTCTTTGGAAACGAGGGCCACTCCATGCGTTGCCGTTTTACGCTGGCCAGGCCTCAGCAGGGTTTGATGGGTGGTGGCGTCGGGGCCTGTCAGAGTTCGACGGGAAGCAAGCTCTCCGCCCGCTTCTGACCTCACGCGGAGTCAGCATCCTTGCTTCGGCGGATCAGGCTGCGGCGTTGATGCCAGATGAAGATCAGGATGCCTACCAGAGGGAAGGCGAAGGCGAGCCCATAATCGAGCCACGGAGAAGCGGGCGGACCGACCTCCAGGTCGAAAGAGAAGCTTTCTTCCCTGCCAGATTCATGGAGGTCGGCCTGAACGGTCCACGTCCCTGCCTTCTGGAGATCGACCTGGGTGGCCAGCATCCCTGGATGCGGGCTGCCTTCCGGCCTGGCCCGAGCGCGGATGGCACCATGATGACCGTGCCCGTGCCCGTTCTCGAGGTGATCGGCTTCAGGCGGTGTGAAGGTCAGATCGATTTCCGTGACTGGCGGCCGGGCGGATTTGTTGATGGGCTGAAGGGATAGGCTCAGCAGGACTGTCCCCACTCGAAGTGGAGAGGGGGCGGCCAGGATGGTGATCCTTTGGCGGCCTATCTCGCCTCTGGCGACGAGGGATCCGAGGTCTCCGAACGCAGGTTTGACCCAGGCTCCGCCTATCAGGGCGAACCCGACCAGGAGGAGTGCGGTCATGATCTTGAAGCCTGAGCGATGCATCACATCATCATCCCTCGCATTTCCATGGGTTGAAGCATGATCCAAGCTCCAACGAGATAAAGCAGCACGGCCAGGCCGATCCAGGGAGACGCCAATTTCAGGGCCGTTGGGGTTCGGTCTGCGAGCTTGCGACCCGTTCGCCAGCACACGCCCAGACTGATAAGCAATCCGGCGCCCAGAATCACCAACTCCCAACTCGTCCAGTCATGCGTATTGCTGGCTGTGATCAAACCCACTGACGGACTCCATCCGGGCGCCAGGTCGGAAAGGGCTCGCTCGGTGGCTGGAATGATGGAGGCATACGAGGTCACCAGGTGGAAACCAAGATGGGCCAACCACATGGCGAAACCCATGGGAATCAGGGCCGGCACGAAATTGCAGATGATTCGATTCGACTTCAAGGGAGTCTGGGCGAAGGCTCGCGAGAGACTCGAGCAGAGCGTGGTCAGCAGAACAGGAAGAATGATCAGACCCAACAGGAATAGCAGGGTTTGAACCCAGTCCGAACTGATTCCCAGCCCATCGGCGAGTCTTGTTTCAGCTCTGGCCACAGGCTCGATCATGCCGGCTGCATTGACGAAGGCCCCGAAGACGACAACTCCGCAGAGAAAGACCCAATCAAGGGAGGGAGTACGCTGGAGGACCCGGTTCTGACCGATGGAGCGAGCGGGCAGAACGAAGGTCAGGGATGCATTGTCGTGTGGACAGGCCCGGACGCAGTCAAGACAGAAGGTGCAGTCGTTGTTGCCTGCCTTGGCGGGCAGAAAGAGTCCGGTGGGGCATCCCGGTGACGTTTCATTTCCCCGCAAGCAGTCCTGGGTGTTGCAGCCTCGGCAGGTCGCGACGTCGTTGGCTTGTACCTCGGACGGCGAGAGACTCGCCAGGGTGAAGTTGAATTGCCCAATGGGACAGACATAGCGACAGAACGTTCCCTTCGGAAAGACCCCTTCCACCACGAACGAGGCACTGAAGTAGCCGACGATCATCCACGCGGTCCAGACCGGACTGTCCCAGAGATTGAAATATTCGTAGGCCCAGAGGTAGAGAATGAACAACAGCGAGGCCAGCCATTTATTTCTAAGAGCCTGAGGCCATTCGAAGGGACGACCGAAAAGGCGCGCGGAGAGACGCCGAGTCAGCGTAAACGGGCAGACCGCACAGAAGATGTTTCCAATCAGGAGAAGGCCGATGATCACGAAGCTTCGCCAGTAGGTCCACGGCAGGACGCCAGCGAGATTTTCGGCGCTGGGGCTCGTGGCTCCCCAGAAACCATCTGCGGCAATCAGGAAAGCGAGCAGAAAGAGTCCATACTGGACGAAACGACGCGAGGAAGACGACCGAAGCCAGTTGGTGACCAAGGCGGATCTGGGCTCGCGAGAATTCCTGCTCTCGACTTCAATGGGTCTTCGTAGCTGATTCGGTGACAACCATTGTGAGATCAAGATGACCGCGGTGATCAGCATGGGGATCGAACTGGCAATCCACATGAAGGCCCCTGCGGCATTTTGATCTGCCAGGGCTGAAATGCCAAAGGGTTTCGGGATCTCGGCATAGGTTTGATAGAAGGCCGTGCTGGAGAACGCAAATGTGGCCGAGAAAAGGGTGTTGAAGAGCATGATGGCGCCGATGTAGACCAGGCGCTCGCCGTGGTTGCTCTCGGATCTTGCAGGCCAGGGCTTCACAAGCGGATACCAGAGCAGGAGTGAAGCCGAAAAGAAGGAGGCATGCTCGAAGTCGTGCCAGCCTCGCGTCCGGAGAGCGGCTTCATAGGCGGTGGGCCAATGCCAGAGGAGAGTGATTGTCACCCATGTGAGCCAGGCCACCTGAGGCTTCGTGATGAATTGAGAGAAACTCCTCAAGCCCGGTGAAGAAAGAAGTGGGCCGAGGCCGGTTCGCAAGACCGGATCAGGC
>NZGT01000145.1 GCA_002691025.1 Spirochaeta sp.
CCGCTCCAATGAGACCATCAAGGGTTGGGGCACCGTGTCGAACAGCGACAAGGTCTGGGCCGTGATCTACCTCACGGCCAAGAACCCGATGCTCTTCCTTCAAAGCATGGACAAGATGATGACCAGTGAAAGCAGCCAGGCCTTCCCGGGGCAGATCTGGCTTTCCCGGATCGCCTATGGCAACGCGGGATACAGTGGTTCGAGCAGCCTCATCGTCTCCATCGGCTACGAGAGCCAGACCGAAATGGAAAAATGGAATGAGGCTCTCTACGCCACTCCGGCCTGGGCCGAGTTTCTCAAGACGAACGAAGACAACTCCACGGTGGTAAACTCAGAACTTTCCGTGATNGTCAAGACCTACGACAACAATCTCTCATTGGAAGATTTCAAGAAGTAGCCCCAAAGACACATCCGATCAAAACGAGAGGAGCAGCGTCCGAGTCACGGACCTGCTCCTCTTTTGTATCCATGGAGAGCCCTCCNCTTCGTCTCTTGACGTGTGATGGGGATCACGGAGCCCACGCGAACATCGTCGACACCTCCCTCCGCCAAAGCCAGACCCCGNCGATTCAGCCCTTCCTGGAACGTAAGTCNAACAGAATTGTCGGCTTGNTTCTACGCTCGCTTGTCAATTCCCCAACAATATCNGTAGAGGCCGGCCTCCCCAGAACCGATATACAGGAAGCGCAAAAGCAGCGGGTCACACGGACGCAAGCCCAAGCCNCGCCGCCGCCTNCCGTGCCTTTTCCACTCGCTACAGGCACATCGACAGAAGCACCCATCCACACCCGAGGACAGCCCGCCATGAGCCGAATTGACACCTACCTGAGCAACGTCGACCGACTGAACGCCACAGGACTCCGACTCGCAAGCAATAGCCATATCGTTCTCAAGTTTCCGAGCGGGGACCGTGATGCGACCAAAAAGACCTCCCACTCCCAACTCACGAACATGATCGAGGAAATTGCNCCCCTCGGCGTGGTGGACACGATTCAGCGCGGGCAGAAGTCCAGCTTCGTCTACCAGGCTCCGCATGGCCCCTATGACTTTGAGGTCACACAGCAGGACAGNGTCTGGACCGTTCTNGCTACACCCTCTCCTCCCACCATGGACTCCGCCGGACACATTCCCGAAAAAGAAACCCACGCCCTCGGAGTACGGGATCAGAGCCGTGCTGAGCATCGGCCAATAGNACCCACCCCACAAAGCGCCCCCGACGCCGCTCGCCTCCCGACGTGCACCGTACCGGAAGAAACAGCCAGTCCGCACACCCCTACCGCTCCGAACCCGCCCAGCCTCGTCGCCAAACCCACTGACGGCACCTGGCTCAACGGACTTCTCAAAAAGATGATGGACGCCGGATGCTCCGATCTNCACTTGAGCGCCGAGTCTCCACCCTACTGGCGACTGGACGGCGAGATCGAACCGATTGAGAAGCAGCAGGCTCTCTCNGTGGACTTTCTCGAGGAACAGATCCGATCCATCTCGCCGCCTGAGAACCAGGAAGAATTCGGACGTCGAAATGACACGGACTTCGCCTACGAAGTACCGGGGCTCTCCCGGTTTCGAGTGAACGTCTTCCGGGACCGAAAGGGGGTTGGAGCCGTACTGCGAAACATCCCCTTTGAGATTCCGTCCGCAGAGCAACTCGGACTCCCGCCCGCCATCCTGGAAATGGCCAATCTGAGCAAGGGGCTTGTCCTCGTGACTGGCCCGACGGGCTCTGGTAAATCAACCACCCTGGCGGCCTTGATCGACCACATCAACCAGACCCGCAAGGACCACTTGATCACCATCGAAGACCCCATTGAGTTCGTCCACCCGAACAAGCAATGCCTGGTGAATCAAAGAGAGATCCACAGACACACGGACAGCTTCAAGGACGCCCTCCGTGCCGCATTGCGAGAGGACCCGGACATCGTCCTGGTCGGAGAAATGCGCGACCTTGAGACCATCGAAATCGCGGTCGAAACCGCTGAAACCGGACATCTCGTCTTCGGAACCCTCCACACCACGACTGCACCCTCGACAGTCGACCGGATCATTGATCAATTTCCCAGTGATCGCCAAGAGCAGATCCGACAGATGCTNTCTTCCTCGCTCAAAGGCGTGGTGTCCCAGGTCTTGTGTAAAAAACAAGGAGGCGGCCGCGTGGCGGCCCACGAAATCCTGGTTGGCACCAGTGCNGCGGCCAACCTGATTCGAGAAGCCAAGACCTTCCAACTCTTTTCACTGATGCAAACGGGCAAGAACCTNGGCATGTGCAAGATGGAGGACACACTCCTGAAACTCGTCTCCGACGACCTCGTCGACCCAATGGAGGCCTACCGAAAGGCAAACAACAAGCAGGAATTTGCGAGTCTGCTGGAGAGAGAGGGCATCGCCATCGATTCAGCCGCGTAGGCGCATCCTACCCGCCGCTCCAGGGTTCGCACACCGTTGAAAAGTTCTACCCAAGTGGTGAGANCCCCCCTGAATGGACCATGGCCAGATCCCATCATTCCAGACTATACGAACNNCACGAAGNTGGAAGATTCGTATAGAAACCGATTCCGCAGAAGTACAACTACACGACAGTTGCACACAAGATTCCTCAAGCATCCGATATTCTCGACTTTACAGGAGAAACCCGAAGACAAACGCGACATCAAATTGATAAACTTCCATTTCGCAATGGACACGCAAGTAGAAGAGTTGAGCGTTCGTAACCGCTCCTGAAAACGCAAGACAGCCGATCTCGCCTGGCTCTGGACTACAGCACTCTTCACTGCAACGAGAAATGGATCTTGACTGAAATGCTTCGACTCAGATACGGAGACGGCACCCTCGAGCTACCGCGGCCCAGCGGGCGTTTGGTTCGAATCATCGAAGCAGAAGCACCNGTCCCGAATGAAGCTCCTCCGTCCATCTTTTCGAAGGCCTTGAGCCGCCCTCTTGAAAGCCCCCCTCTGCGAGAAATTGCCCGGGGAAAGAAAACAGCGGCCATCCTCATCCCCGGAAAGGCGCGGCGTACCGGAACCGAATATTACGTTCCCGCACTTCTCGACGAACTCAACGCGGCCGGAGTGGAGGACTCCGGGATCACGGTCTTTCTCGCGGACGGAACCCACGCGCAGCATGTGGAGGCCGACATCGCCGACCTCCTGGGACCCGAGGCCCGAGCCCGCGTCCAATGCGTCGGCCACGACTGCAAGGACGCAAGCCAACTGGTGCGCGTCGGCACGACAAGCCGCGGAACCCCTGTCGAGTTCAACCGACAGGTCATGTCTGCGGATATCCGGATTCTTACAGGACGCATCGTCCCGCACTACTTTGCCGGCTACAGCGGAGGCCGCAAAGCGTTGCTCCCCGGCGTGGCCGGATGGGACACGATCCTCGCCAACCACAAGCTGACCCTCGCTCCCGAGAAGGGTATCCACCCCCGGTCTGCGATCTGTCAACTCGAGGAAAACCCGGTGCATCTCGACATGGTGGAAGCCGTGGACTTCGTACAGGCCGAGTTCTGCCTCAATACACTGCTCGATGCGGACCATCGTATCATTGCCGCTTTCACGGGCAGCCCCCGAGCCGTCCACNAGCAGGGCTGCCAGACGGCCGACGAGATGTTTCGAATCCGGATCCCGGAGCCCGTTGACGCGGTCATCACCTGTGCGGGAGGTCTCCCCTATGACTGCAACTTCATGCAGGCATTGAAAGCCCCCTTCAACGTGAAGGAAATCCTGAGACCGGGCGGAGCCATGCTCTGGATCGGTGAATGCGCCGGCGGAATGCTGCCCGGCTTTCTTGAATGGGCCAAGATCAAATCCTACGACGAACTGAACGCGCTGGCCCGATCCCAATACAACCTGACCTCCCACAACTCGATCATGATGAGAAATCTGACGACGAACGCAAACGTGGGAATGATCAGCGATCTCCCAGAAGAGGAAGTGGAGGCCATGGGTATCCACCCGCTCCAAGATGCAGACACAGCGATCGAATGGCTTTCCCGGAATTCACCCCCCGACTTCACGTACGCAGTCATCCCAAACGCGAACGCCCTGTGCGTGGCCTTGGAACCCTCAAATCAAACTCACTGAATCGCCCGGCAAAAAGGGAAATTCAAGATCAAAAGAGAATGGCGACAGAACGCAATGAGAACACAAGCCCACTTCCAGATCCGATGCATCGCATGCGACAAGGTCGCGCCTCGATCCTTCTCTCCATTCTGCTCAGAATGCAACAGCATGAACGATGTCTTCTACGACCTGGAAACAGCGCGGCTGAGAGACTCTGAAAACCCCTACGTCCGATTCATGGACCTGTTGCCCGTCCGAGACCCCGCCATGCTTCCCGAAGAAGCAAGCTACACGCCCTGCGTCCACGCAAAGAATCTGGGCGGCAAACTCGGGCTTGAAAATCTCTACCTCAAGGACGAGACCGTAAACCCCACAGGAAGCACCAAGGATCGGATGGCGGCCATTGCACTGCCGTACCTTGTTGAATCGGGGGTCAATAGCTTCTGTACTTCATCCACCGGAAACAGCTCGACCGCGTTCGCCATGATGATCAGGAACTTCCCCGAGCTCCAGATGTTCGTCTTCACCGCCGAAGCCTGGAGCCACCGCGTCCACTACGACCCAGAAGCCAATATCGTCCCTTTCGTTCTGAAGGGAGCCACCTTTGTCGAGGCCTTCGAGTGCGCCGGTCGCTTCGCTCAGCGTCATCACATCACATCAGAAAGAGGCTTCTTCAACCCCGGCCGCCGGGAGGGGCTGAAGCTCGCTTTCATGGAAGCCACGGATCAGATCCCCGGTCCCATCGATTGGTACGTGCAAGCTGTATCCAGCGCGATGGGCGTCATGGGAACCCACAAAGCCGCCAAAGAGCTCAAACAACTCGGCCACACCGGACGGGTTCCCAGCCTCCTGTGCGTACAACAAGAGAGCTGCTCTCCCATGGCTCGGGCCTTCGCAGAAGGAGCGGAAGCCATCGGGAGTGAGCATGTCGTGAAGCAGCCTTCTGGAATCGCCGAAGCCATCCTCCGAGGCGATCCGACGAGGGCCTATCCTTACGTTCGAGGCGCGGCTCTCGAGACCGGGGGAAGCATCGCCTCTGTCTCAGAGCAGGAAATCCGGGAGGCCCGGGCTATGGTCGAAGAATACGAGGGCCTGACCCCCTGCTTCAGTGCGGCCACAGCCCTGGCCGGACTGGCAAAGCAGGTCCACCTGGGCACCATCGACAAGGCCGCGACAATCATGGTCAATCTGACAGGAAAAGACAGGGAATTCCAAACACCCTCCCTCCAGGTCCACACTCTCGAGCGGGGCGAAAACGATTGGCAACCGGAAGCCGGCGCCCCCAAAAGCACGCAAAACGTATGGGACACCCCATCCCTTCTGGACAAGGCATCGTGAATCAACCCGCCACAAGACAAGCTTCCCGGACTCCCACGGAGAGCGGTCGCGCCCTCACTGCAGGCGACTCGTCTGCAATAGAGAAGCTGCCGGAAGATTCCATCCAGAACTCCATTCCGGCTCGTTTCGAAGCGCTCGCCAAACGACACCCAGGAAAAACAGCCTTCGAAGCAGGAAAAGAGCGAGTCACGTTTGGCGCGCTGGATCAACTCGCAAACCAGATTGCTCTCGTCGTCGAACAAGACGATGATCCACGAATCGGTCTCTTCTTCAAGCAGGGCATCCACATGCTGGCTGCTCAGTTGGGTGTACTCAAAGCCGGCCGAACCTACGTCCCCCTGGACTCAGACTATCCCGCTGAACGGCTCGATTTCATCATCGACGACGCAAACATCAGCCACATCATCACGGAGGCCGATCAGGTCGAGAACCTCCGGGACCTGACCGGTGAAAAGTGCTCGATCCTGCTCATTGAAGACTTGCAGACCGATACAGGACATATTCCTCGAGAGAGCGAGGTCGACCCCAACGAAATCGCTTACATCATGTACACGTCTGGTTCCACCGGCCAACCCAAAGGCGTACTGCAGACGCACAAGAACCTGATCCATTTCTCACGCTCCTACACCCGCAATCTCGGCATTACCGCCGACGACCGGCTCTCTTTGCTGTTCTCCTTCAGCTTCAGTGCAGCCAATATGGACATTTACAGCTGCCTTCTCACAGGAGCCACGGGCGTTCTCTTCAACCTCAAGGAAGAAGGCACAAACCGCCTGGGTGAATGGATCCGCGAAAAAGAGATCACGATCCTGCACTGTATTCCCACCGTATTGCGACACTTTCTCCGGCAGTCCGGCTCCCAGGAGCGATACTCCCGGATCCGAGCCATCGATGTAGCGGGAGAACCGCTTCACGGGGTGGATATAAAACTCTACAAAGAATACTTTGAGCGAAGCTGCAGACTCGTCAATCATTTTGCCTGCACCGAAGCGAGTGTCTGCGCCCAGTGGTTCATCAATCATGACACTGTTCTCCCCTCTGGCGCTCTGCCCGTTGGACACGCGGCCGAAGGAGTCGAGATCGATCTCGTCGACGCTGATCTCAACCCGGTTCCAGAAGGCGAAACAGGAGAAATCCGGATACGCAGTCGCTACTTGAGTCCGGGATACTGGCACCGCCCTGACTTGACCGAGAAAGCATTCAGCGCCGCCGGTCTGCCCGAGGGAGAACGAATCTATCGAACGGGGGACCTGGGCCGCCTCAACGCCGAGGGCCTCCTCCTGCATCTCGGACGAAACGATTCCAGAGTCATCATCCGGGGCTTTACCATCGAGGTCGCGGAGATCGAACATGCGCTCACCGCCCTTCCCCAGATAGCAGAAGCGCTGGTCGTGACCGAAGAAAGTGAGCGAGCAGGGGATCCCGAAAAGCGTCTCGTCGCCTACCTGGAGACGGCTGGCCCGCATCCAACCCCGAATCAGATACGACAGGGCTTGAGCGAACTCCTGCCTTCCCACATGATTCCATCGATTTTCATGGCCGTAGAGTCCATGCCCAAGCTCCCCAATGGAAAAATCGATCGGCAGGCAGTCTCCCGAGGCGTGGCCGCCGAAAGGCTGAAAAATGTGTATGCCGCTCCTCAATCCGAACTGGAAGTGGACCTGTGCCGGGTTTGGCAAGAGACACTCCACGTACCCCGAGTTGGACTTCATGACAACTTCTTTGACCTGGGGGGCGACTCACTCAGTGCTGTAGGCCTGTTCGTAGCCATGGAGAAGCTGCTCTCCCGGAGCCTGAGACTCAGCGCACTGGTGGAGGCTCCGACGGTCGGGCAACTCTCACGAGTCATCGAAGGAGAGACCGCGAAAGACATCCCGGGTGTCGTCACATTTCGCCCCACGGGCAGCCGCCCCCCGCTCTTCTTCCTCAGTGGCATAGGGGGCACAGTCTTCTGTTTTCGAGAACTGGCCGGCATGCTGAATCCCGATCGGCCCATGCACGGCCTTCCCTTCCCTGGCTTTGACGAGGGTGATACGGTGATCCTGGACGAAGTGGAGTCGATTGCCGAAACCCTGATCAAACGAATCCGCCAGTCCCAGCCGAAAGGCCCCTACTATCTCTGCGGCTACTCCATGGGCGGCGTCGTTGCCTATGAGATGGCACGGCAGCTGACGCAGGCCGACGAAAGCGTGCCTTTTGTGGGCCTCCTGGATTCTCGAGCCGCCCCCACAAAACGGAAAAAGCCGAGCCTGGAACGGGCCCGACTCCATTGGGAGCATTTCCGCACCCTGAACAGCAAAGAAAGGCTCCTCTTTTTCCGAAGAGCCCTCCAGAGGCTCCTGGCGCGTCTGCCATCCAAACCCGGGAGACACGGAAAACCACGCATGGCCAGAAGAACGGCTCCAGTCAGCGAGCGACTCACCCAGGTCCGTGCAGCCACCAAGAGGGCAGTAAACCAGTACGTCCCCGAGGCGTTCGACGGAAGTGTCACTCTTTTCAGATGCGAGCAGGTTCCCCATTGGTACGCTTTCCAGCAGACGGACGAACTTCGAGGCTGGGGCGACCTCGCACGAGGCGGCGTGACCGTGGAAGAAATCCCTGGACACCACGTCGAAATCTTCGAGCCGGAAAACGTAGCCGGACTCGCCACCAAACTGGAAGCGGCCCTTGAAGAAGTCGATCGAGGACAACTCAATCTGAAAAGGACCTGAATCACCTGGGGCACAAGACCCGCCCTTGCCCCCCCTCCCCGCTCAGACCAAAAGCCCAGACAGACGACAGCCAGCCTGAAACCTCAAGCCCAGTAGTCCATCCATGAAAATCGAACCCGATTCAAAAAAAGAATCCAACAAGGCCCAGCGCTCTCCAGGCAGGGTGGGTCGACAGATGGGAAAAAATCACGATCCCACGGCTCAACGACTGATCGCCATCGACTGGCTCAGGGGCATCCTGATCATCTTGATGGCGGTGGATCACGCATCCATGTTCTTCAATGGAAACCGACTCCCCCACGAGTCCATGGCCCTGGGCCCACCCGAGCAGCCCTTTGCAGTGGATCAGTACATTCTTCGTTGGATCAGCCATGTCTGCGCGCCGGGATTCCTGTTCCTTTCCGGAATCTCGCTCTCCTTGAGTACCCAGGCCAAAAGGCACCGGGGGCTGGCCCCGCGCGAGATCGACCTGCATCTGATCAAACGAGGCCTCCTACTGATCGCGCTGGATCCATTGGTCATATCCCTCGGCAACGCGAAACCGATCTTCCAGGTCCTGACTGCCATCGGCATTTCCACGATCCTGATGTGTCTCCTTCGAAGATCCTCGACCCTCACACTGGTCGTCCTCGCGAGCCTCTGGTTCGTCGGCAGTGAGTTCCTTACAGGACTGCTTTGGAACCAGGTCCATGGCATCGGCCCAGATGTCTTCCAGGTCATAGTGGCTCCACATACCGGACGTTTCTTTCTCTTCGTCTATCCGGTTCTTCCCTGGTTATCCGTCTTCACACTGGGCGTAATCTTTTCACGATGGACCCTGGAGCAGAAGAACCTCTATACGGAAGAGCAAGGCGATCTGACTGTCGCGGGCTATCCCATGAAGGTCCTTGTGATCTCGGGATTGATCAGCCTCGGACTCTTCCTCCTCATCCGATACTTCAACACATACGGCAATATGCATATCTACCGAGTCGACAACTCCTGGATGCAATGGCTCTACATGAGCAAATATCCACCCTCACTCAGCTTTCTCTCGTCGCAACTGGGCCTCGTATCCCTGGCTCTCGCCGCGCTCATGTGGCTATCGACCCGGATACAACACGGTCAGAATTCGCTGATCCTGGTTCTGGGTCAGGTATCCTTGTTCTTCTACGTGTCGCACTGGTTGGTCCTGAAACTCTTCGCCCAGACCTTGGCCACCAAGACGGACAACGTACTGTACATCTACGTCATTTCAGCTGCGGTATGCATTGGGCTCTATCCGGTCTGTCGCCGGGTTCGCTCTTTCAAACTCAACCACAAGGGAACATGGGCAGACCTGGTCTGAAACATCATGTGCATTTCAATCCGATCGATCTTTCCGCAAAAGTCAGACTATCTGGAATCCCAGGGATGGGATGCTTTCTGGATCCTGAATGGGTTCTGGATCCTGGGCCTTCTCATCCTTTCACGAGCGCTCGTTCCAGGAAGAGGTCTCTCCATACAGATCATCTTCTTCGGCCTACTGCTTCTCTGGGGTGGCCACATCTTCTCTCCAATCATCACAACCTGGATGAACCCCGCCTTCCGCATGAACATGCTTCATCAGTGGAAACGATACATCCTGCTTCCCGCAGCGACGCTGACCCTGCCCTGCGTGCTCTTCCTTGTGGGCCTCAAGGTCCTGAAGACTCCGGAAGGATCCCCTCTCATCGCTTCGACTGAGCTGGTCGCGCTGGTCATCTACACCTTCATCCTATGGAACACATGGCACTTTTCCGCCCAGCACTTTGGCGTGCTCTCCATATATCGTCGCCGATCCTCGCTGAACGACCCCGCGATCCGCATCCGCGACCGGCGTTTCACCGTGATCATGACGTGTGTACTCCTCCCTCTCGCCTGGTACACCCAGTCACAACGCCTGGGGCCCCTCTACGAATACCTACCCACCCCCCAAGCACGCGGCGGCCTCGCCTGGATCGTGATTGCCGCCTCCGTGGCGCTCACTCTCTACATGCTCTTCGAGGAGTTCAGGGAGAGAAGAGCCATCACCCCGCGCGGCCTGTACATGATCACCATCGGGTTCCAGCCCGTTTTCGCCTCGATTTCCTACTTCACCTACAACTTCGCACTCTTCACCGTGAGCCACTGGATCATCGCCATTGCTCTTTCCAGTCGAATCCTGGCCAATCAAGGTGCAGGAGAGTCCGCGAGCACCTGGGAACGCTACCGCTGGTATCTTGGCATCTACGTCGGCTTCATCCTGCTGTCGGTGCCCATCTACCTCTTCTTCTATTCAGCCGATGTCATGGGCTCTGTCGCTTCAGATGCCCGCTACCTGATCACGTCTGTATTTCAACGTGATCAAGCATCCAGCTTGAGTGGCCTTACGGGTACAACCGCCATGGCAATCCTGGCAGGTCTCTACTTCGGCATCACCTTTGTTCATTTTCAATACGATCGCTTCCAGTATTCCTTCCACGACGAACAGGTGAGAAAGACGATGGCCCCCTTGCTCTTCCGAAGACTGGCAACAACAAAGGGCCAAGCCCCCTAGAGCACTCAAGGAAGTCGATATTCCTTGATGACATTCGGATCTCTCAAGATGGGCGGTTTGAACGGGCCTGAGATTGCTCCCTCCAGGCCTGGGACGGAGAGATCAGGCCTCCCCACACATCACGAAGCCGCGATATCGATGGGGTCCTGGCTCACGATCTTGGCGCAGATCTCCAGGCAGGGTCGAAAGCTCTCCCTTTGCGACATCCTCTCAACGAGTCCCGCCACGCCAGGCCATCTTTTCGCATCCAGCGGACCCGCCACGAATTCCAACTGAGCCAGCACACAGGCCAGGGTGATATCGGCGATCGAGACCCGGTCCTCCACCAGGAACTCACGATCTCCGATTTCGCCTTCGAGATAATCCAGGGGTATCGGAAGCTTCTCCCGGTACGTCTTTCGAGCGGTATCCAGGTCCGGTTCCTTGTTCATGAACCGATTGAACTGAATCGGGCGAAAAACACCGAACCCGATCGGTCCCATGAGCTCGGTATCGCAGTACTCCTCGAGCCAGACCGCCCGGCCATGAAGAAAAGGGTCCTGAGGATAAAGGGCGGGCTCGGGAAAGCGTCGCTCCGCATATGCGCAGATGGCCGAGGAATCGGGAATCGTCCCGATCGGGCCCTCTTGACCCACAGAGAGGTCGCGCAGAACCGGAATCCGCCGAGCGGGGCTGATCTCCTTGAACCAATCCGGCATCGGCATGATGTTCACGCTCTCGAGTTCGAATTCGGCTCCCTTTTCGCGCAGAACAGCATCCGCCTTCCGTACAAAAGGTGAAAGCGGCGCTCCGTAGAGGATGAGGCTCATGGTCAATCTGACTCCTGTGGGTTCTCAAGGGGGGCGGACACAAAGCCCCGACTGGAGAGGAATACTACAGCGGAACCGGCGGCGTTACATCACGCAGGCCCTGCCCCATCAAGTCTTGGGGATTCCATGGATCAAAGCGTTCCTGCGCCTGGGTCGTCTCTTCCTTCCCAGGGTCCACCGCCGAGCCCCTTTCGCATCCCACGCACGCCAACACACCCGGCACGTGACCGCTACCCCAGAGGATCCGACAAATCAAAGCGGGGGCCCCGTGGAGTGGGAATCCGTTTTTCATCGGGCAGGATACAAATCCGTTCCATTCGCGTCACACTTCCATCCGGGTACTCCCAGACCAACTGATCGCCCTCGAGATAGCGACGCACCACAACAGGACCCCAGCCGAGAACACGAAACTCCAGTACTCCGTCCTTCCAGTCCGCTCGGGCCGAGGTGCGCGGACAGTACTCGCGATCACCCAACACAAAGACTACGGCCCCTTCCGTATCGTCCGTATTCTCACCCAGCGTGCTGTTCGGACCGGAATCATGGATGATGCCCGCCGTCGTAATCACGGTTCTGGAGCCGCATTGCTCCACTCTCTCGACGTGCTCCAGTCGATCTCCCGCGACCCCTTTCCATAGGCCGCGGAGATCCGCCGCTTCGTCGGGCAGAGGTTCGGTGCACTCCGCCAGGATGGGCAGCGGGAAGTGGGTATAGCTGCACCCGGGCGTATTCCCCTTCGGAATATCCTCCGCCCTCTTACCGAGGCCGTCGAGCAAAGGCAGATCGCAGTAGTCGATGGTGCTTCCGTCCCCCGCAAGGGTCGCAGGATCGATGGTGAGCGGTGGCCTCGATGATAAGAAAAGCTGCCAGAAGACAAGCAGCGCGAGGACCAGAAGAATCCCAACGGCTCGCCTCAGCCACTTCATCCCTGGAACAGGACTTCACAGCCCGTCCCCTCCAGAAAGCCATTCACCGTGGCGCGAGCGTCGGGCGAAAGCCTCGCAAAACTCTCCCGAAGCCAACCAAGACACTTGCCTTGATAGGGGAAGGGCTTCTGCACCCAGGNCCGGCCGGCAATTTCTGTTTCGACCTGCTCCANGCCNCGCTCCAGCGCGTCCGCGTTGGCCAGCAGGAAGGGGNCATGAAAGCGGCCCACTTCACACAGNAGGTCTCGNAAGGTGGACGGCAAGCCATCNGCNGCCAGCCAATCGCCCTCCTCCGCCTCCAATCCGGAAAGATCTTCCATCACCTCGGTCCACGCATAGACGCGAGGTGAACTCTCAGCCGTCAGGGCCGAAGGCGTNGGGTCGAAAAGTGCCAAACAAGTCAATTGCCCCATCAAGGCAAAATCGCTCGAGGCCGGGCGACGCCCAAAGAGAAACCGGCTGTTCTGCAGCTGCGAATCAAAGATTGTAAGGAATCGCAGGTAGCTCTCTTCAATCAGCGAAGCCGTGGTGTCATTGGACCCCACNACACCCAGACGGCCGATCTGCCTATCTCCAATCATTTTCTGAACGGGTTCGATGGCTTCGTCGGTCACATCCGTCATGGCCCAATGCGGCAGGACTCGTCGCGCCTTCGTCGCATCCGATTCGTGATACCAGCGATAGTGGAACATGCACTTTGTCAGCCACTCGTCCGCAAAATCTTCGAGCAGTTCATCCAGGAAGGCCAAGGCAGGATCCGGGGGAATCACCGACCGCTCTTCGAAGTCTTCTTCGAACCGGCGGATCAACGGTGTCGAATCCGTGACCGGAACCATTTCCCCCTCCTCNGGCAGGATGAAGGTCGGAAGAAGTGGGACCTTGGGAATGGGCAAGCTCGCAGCGGTCGAGGAATTCTGCAGGATGAACACATAGGGTATGCGCCGATAACGCAGAAGGGACCGCATCTTACGAGAGTACGGCGAGCCCGGGGCTCCAATCATCTTGAGAGGGGTTGATATCTGCACGTCACATCTCCTTTTACACACGGAATGACTGGACTGCTCCGAAAACGAAACCGAGAATTAGATCATCCAAAACAACTCGTCAAATCAGTCGCCCCCCCTNGTTCCACTGCCCATGTCCGCAGGCCCTNAAAACCCGACCNCATCCCANAAGCCTCACGGAAGTCCTCCACCACCAAGGCCACGTCGCCACCAGGCTGGCNGAANCCACCNCGCCCATAGGCCGCTNCCAGGAAAACCTGATNGGTCGCGTCTCGAAGAAGAATTTTCGGCCTCCAACCCATNCGCAACGACCCGGTCACNNCCATCAAGAAACGCAATCAGCGCCCGGAAATGAGTTGGGTTATTCTTGGCTTCCTCCCGTCAATCACAAAAGGAAGAAACCAATGATTCAGCTCTACGGGCTGCGAATGAGCAATTACTACAGCCTCACCAAGGCACTCCTGATCGAAAAAGGTGTCGACTTCGAAGAAGTCAAAGCGCCCCCGACACAAAAAGAAGACAATCTCGCCCGATCGCCCATGGGCAAGATGCCCTCCATCGGCGTCGACGGAAAACACATGTCAGAGTCCCTGGCCATTGCCGCGTACCTGGATCGCGTCCAACCGGAACCCGCCCTGATGCCGTCGGACCCCTTTGAGGCCGGCNAGGTCGTGGAACTCGTCTGCCACCTCAAACTCGACATCGAACTCGTCGCGCGACGCTGCCTGCCGGAAGCCCTCTTCGGAGGCAAGGTAAGCGACGAAACCAAGGAGTCGACAAAAGCGGACCTTGAAAAAGGAATGGCTGCACTGGATCGCCTGTTCGNAGGCGNCCCNTANGCGGCCGGGCCGAACCTGACCCTGGCGGACTTCTACACCTTCTTCACATTTTCGCTCTCGGGAATCATCGTGAAGAAGATGTTTGGCGAAGACCTGCTCGACGGCCACCCCAAGATCCAGGCCACCATGGCTCGACTTCAAGAGCAACCGAGCATCGCGCGGGTCCTGGCTGAGCAGGCCTCCTGACCGGGCGANACCTCTCCGGCCATGACGGATCAAGTCCTCNACCACCAGGCTCACGGTCAGGAGAAGGCCCAAAAGGCTTTCTCCTGACTGTAGCTTCAGTCGCCTCCGGGCCCGAGTTGCTCGAGGTAGCCCAACGAGCGCAACCTCTCCCGATCCTCTTCNGAGAACTCGAGGAAAAGCAGGTCTGGGCTCGTCCAATGTTCTTCCGCGATCTCATCCAGCCTGGAGCGATGCTCAGCGAGCACAGCCGCGTTCTCGCTTGCGAGATCCACCGTCTCACCCGGGTCCACCCGCAGATCCACCAGGCTCGGNGCCGATCCGTCACGAGGCCAGAAGCTCTTCCATCGGCCCATCTGGAGGGTCTGGAACGACTGTTCACTGATGAAGATCTCACGATCGCTCTGGAAGGTGATTTTCTCGTGGGCATCCGCCTTGGGCTCGGCCAACGAAAGGATCATGGCCTTCAGATCCTGCCCACGAACCGGAAGGTCCGGGCTCTGGAAGCGGGCTGGTGAGACAATCAACGGGATCCGCAAGACGGGCTCATAAGAGGGGTTGCCGAAATGCAGGCCCAGTGAATCCCGGAAGTGCTTTTCACCCAGTTCTTCTCCGTGATCCGAAGTCACCACGACGGTCGCCCCCTCCAGCAGTGACTCCGCCTCCAGGTATTCGAGCAACTCGCCCAGGAAGTGATCAAAGGCCTCGACGCCTTTGGCATAGGCATGATCCTGGGACGGCCAATCATGGACATCCAGATAGTGGGCGAACAGGAAGAAGTGATCCGAGGGCCGCTCATCGAGCGCCTTGAAGAGCGCAGCGTTGATCTGCTTCCCTGTACGTTCCAGCGCATGCTCCCGCGTACTTCCCGTCCGAAACAAACCACCCGGGATCCGCCCTACTTCGACCCACTCGTCAAAGCCCTGCGAGTACCCATAGGGATCGAAAAGAAGAGGATTCCCGACCACGGCAAGCGTCCAATATCCCTGCATCCTCAAGGCTTCCGCCAGAGTCTCCAGTCTTTCGGGTATACAGCCCGCATCCCCGTCCGTACGAAAGCGAGCCATGCCACAGAAGGTCTCGGACGTATAGGGAAGGGCTTGATTCTTTCGCCCCGTCTCCAGGCTGGGCACACGCCCCGTGAACAAGGACGCCATGGACATGGTGGTGAGATGAAAGGACGAACGGGCCTGGCTGAACTTCTGTCCCGAGCGCGCAAGTTCATCCATGTGTGGCGTCGCCGCCTGCCCCCCATAGGCGCCCACACGATCTGCACGAAGCGTATCGACTACGATCAGGATGATGCGGTCAGGCCCCTGCGGCGGAGGCTCGGAGCAGCCCATAATGGAAATCACCGCAAGGAGACCGGCCCACTGAAGGACCCTGGCTCGCAATCGACCGAAAGTCGATGAGTCCGCCGCATGGAGAGCCTCTACTCCATCCATCAGCACCTGCGAGATATCCATCCTGATCGGTCACCTTTCGGCCTCGGGAACCGCATGACAAAAAAAGCGAGGCGCGCAGGGCCAATATAGCTCGCGGTCACGATAAAACGAAGCCACTCCTGTTTGCTTCGCCTCCGACAGCCTTCCCGTATTCAGCGTGCACAGGTATGCTCCTGTCTCTCTAGAGGAGGCCCGACTCCATGCAGGAGCCCATCTTTCCCAAGCACGAAAACGACCTCACCCCCGAACTCCTGACCTCGGTCCTTTCTCAAGACAGACCCGGGCTGGAAGTCACGGATTTCAAGGTCGTCGAGGCCATTCGGGCGATGAGTGGCCAGGCGTCCACAGCCGATCGGGTCATCCTGGATCTCACGTACCGAGCGGGACCCGAGTCGGCGGGGCTGCCTCGACGGATCATCCTGAAAACGATGCTCGACGTTCCGCATGCGCCCCAGGTCATGTATGAAACTGAAGTCCGTTTCTATCGAGAGATCAGACCGCAAGTTCCCTTTGAAGCGCCCATCTTTTTCGGCGCCCTCTTCGACCGCGAATCCGGCCATTTCGGCATCTTGCTTGAAGATCTCCGCGAAAGAGGTGCCGCCTTCAACCATGTCCTTTCGGGAACAGGACTGAAGCAGGTCCAACTGCTCATTCAGCATCTCGCGGCCCTTCATGCGAAATTCTGGAAAAGCCCCGTCCTCGATCAGGCCTTCGGATGGATGGCGAGGCCCGGAGGTGGCGGGATGGAGGAAATATTCAAACACCTCCTTCCGAACATCCAGAAACTCCTGGACGCCGACCCCTGGCGCTCCGAAATCCTCGCGCCCCTCGGCCGTTCGGTCCCAGACCTGCATGCCGACATGCTCAAGGTGGCCGCGGGCCCCCTGGAGTCTGCTCCACACACCCTCCTGCATGGCGACACCCACATCGGAAACACCTACACCCTTTCAGACGGCACCCTGGGCTGGCTTGACTTCCAACTCTCCCACCGTGGGTGCTATGCACGAGATCTGACCTACCTGATCACCACCGGACTGCCCATCGAACTCCGCCGAAAACACGAGCGCGACCTCATCGGCTACTACTTCGAGGAACTGAAAAGGCACAACGTGGAGACGGGGATCGACGCGGAGGGAGCATGGCGACTCCACCGGCAGGCCGCACTCTGGGGACTCGTGATCGGCTGGCTCACATGCCCCACCGCCAATTACGGTCGAGCCATCACCGAAGAGAACATCCGACGCCTCACCCAGATCATCGTGGACCTCGATTGCTTCCAGGCTGTTCCCGATGACTGATGCAACCGGATCCGAGCTCAGCCCATACGCGCAACGGCCGGCCCCGAGCACACCCAACTAGACCGCGGGCAGATAGACCCGAAACGTGGTGCCGACACCCAACGTGCTCGTCACATCCATGGCGCCACGATTCTGGCTCACAATGCCGTGACAGGTCGCCAGACCGAGACCTGTCCCTTTGCCTTCTTCCTTCGTGGTAAAAAAGGGCTCGAAGATCTTTTCCAGATCGCCGTCTTCGATTCCTTTCCCGTGATCGGACACCGACAGAACGACATGGGACCCCGCAGAAAGCTCGAGAGGCCCCCCCTCATTTCCGAGCTCAAGGTCACTCAGCGAAAACAGGATCCTTCCGTGACCGTCCATGGCATCGCGGGCATTGACCACAAGGTTGGTAATGACCTGCTGCATCTTGTCCGGGTCCACACTCACTTCCCCGACAGCGCACCGATCCTCAAGTTCGATCACGATATGCTCTCCAGCCATATGCTGCAGGATCGATTTTATTTCCTCTATCAGATCCCTGAGTCGGACAACCTGAAACTGCATCACCTGTCGGCGGCCGAACGCAAGCAGCTCCCGCGTCAATTTGGAAGCCCTCTCTCCGGCCTCGATCACCAGCTTCAGATCATCCTGGAGCCCAGGGTCCGAATCGGGAGCGGATTGCAGTGCGGTCTCAGCGCCTCCGATGATCACGGTCAAAAGGTTGTTGAAGTCATGGGCAACGCCCCCCGCCAAACGACCGATGGCCTCCATCTTCTGCGCCTGGCGGAGCTGCTGCGCCAACTCGACCTGTTCATTGATGTCCTGCAAGAGACCGAAGCAATTTCCATCGGGTGAACGTCGAAGTCCCGCAAGGAACCACCGGACACTCCCGTCCTGCCTTTTGAAACGGATGTGGGACGTCTGATCCGGACTTCCGGCTTCAGGAAAGCCGATCCACCTGGCCCTGTCCTTCTCCGCGATGTAGTCAGTCAACACCGAACCGATGGACTCGGCGCGTGGAAAACCCAGAAGGCTTTCCCAGGCCGGATTGAGATAGGCGATCCGGCCCTCCTCATCACAACGCATCACGACTTCAGGAATACTGTCCAGCAGATCCCTGTGAAGAGACTCCGTCGTCTCCAGCTCTTCGATCAGTCGATGCTGGACCTGCGTGTGGAGCTCGTCTGACGTCGGAAGATCATCCGGCACCCAAAAGTGCTCCTGACCCTACAACCCGCGCGTAGAGGGGGAAGATCTTTTCGAGATAGAACTCCTGCTCAAAAGCACTTCGACCGGCCGTACAATCACCCAGGATTGAAACCCGATACCCACGCTCGTGGGCGGCTCGACCGGTACTGTCGATGCAGATCGAAGTCACCACACCGGCGATCACGACATCGACGATATTTCTTTCCTGCAGCTTCTGCTCAAGCTCGGTATTCGAAAAGGCGTTGAGCCCCCGTTTTCCAGGGACCTCGAGAATCCGTTCCCCGTACTGCCGCAACTCCGGGATCGTCTCCGAGCCCTTCTCGCCTTCACGAAATGCACCCACGTCCTTGATGACCTCAAGAATACCCGTGGGCTCCAGCAACTCGCGATAGTCGGACGTAAATACAATGGGCGTCGAGATGATCAAAGCAGGAGTCGACTCCAACTCCGCCAGCAGGGCCTCGGTGTGGGCCAACATCTTGACTCGGCCCTCCACGTCCTCCAGTGCGCCTTCAAGAAGACCATCGGAAGCAAAATAATCGTTCTGATAACCGATCAGGATGATGGCTGTCTTTTCAAGATCGTAATCGATGGACACGTGATTCTCCTCGCCGCCTTACAAGAACTCGATACCCCTGCGCACAAGGATCCTCATCGAGATCGACGAAACAGGACTCCAAGTGCCGAACCAGAGAATAGTCTCTTTCACAAAAAGCACCTTCCCCCATCGAGAGGCATTCCCGAAGCCGCAAAAAGGCCTCCCAATCCACGCTTCCAGGAATAGGAGCAGCCTTTCGTCACCGGCACCCGGCTCAACCCAATGAACCAGACTCACAAACCCTGCGACCACGAAACGAAAAGCCCTTTGCTCCCGCCGCGACCCGGATCCGGCCCTCCACCTCAGCGCCTGACGGCATATTTTTCGAGGGTTTCCTCGTTCAGATCGAAGCCAAGCCCAGGACGCTCCGGCAAGAGCAGGTCCCCCGCCTCCCAGACAAACGGTTCTGTCAGGAGTTCGTCAAAGAACAGGCCGGATTTATGGATGCTCTCCTGGATCAGGAAATTCGGAATCACCGCGTCGAGTTGGAGAGCCGCTGCCGTGATGATCGGGCCACCCCATACGTGCGGTGCAAGCAGGATATAGTGCGCTTCAGCCAACGACGCGATCTGCTTGCCACCGGTGATCCCGCCGCAACTCCCCAGGTCAGGCTGCGCATAATGACACGCCCCGATCGAAAACAATCGTTCGAAGTCATGGACGAAGGCCAGTCTTTCTCCCGTGGCGATGGGGATGCTCGTGCTGGCTGCGATGCGCGCCATCTCCTCTGCATTCTCGGGCGGACAAGGCTCTTCCAACCACAGAGGATCATACTTCTCCAACCGCTTGGCGAGACGCCGCGACACAGAAGGCGTCATCTGCCCATGGGTCCCGATCAGGATATCCGCCTCCATCCCGATGGCATTGCGCAAGGTCTCCACCGTACGCTCCGCCTGGTCGTATTCGATCATCAGCAGTTCTCGCGGAGCCGCCGGCCCCGAGTACGGCACCGGGTCCAGTTTCAAGCCGGTAAAGCCCTCGCCCACCAGCCGCCGACCGGCCTCGGCCACTCCCTCCGGATTGTCCTTCCAATCGCCCGTGGTCGAGATCATGTTGCCTTCATGCAGATCGGAATAGATGTACGTGTAGGTCCGGATCCTTTCGCGATAACGACCCCCCAGGAGATCACAAACCGGCGCGTCAAAATGCTTGCCACAGATATCCCACATGGCCAGGTCGAAAGCGCTGATGATTCCAGACGCAAAATATCCAGGGCTCTGACTCGTAAACCCCTCGTACATGAGCTTCGTCAAGGCCTCTCGGTTCAAGGGGTTCTTGTCCTTGAGGTACCTCTCGAAATTATCTTCGACCAACTGGGCAAAAGAACGATCCAGTCCATACATGCTGAAGAGAACAGCGCACTCGCCCCACCCGACCAGGCCGTTGTCTGTCTCCAGGCGAACGAAGTAATAGAACATCCCACCCAGGTTCGGCGGCGGTGTCGCAACCGCATAGGCCTTCGCACTCTTCAGCTTCATCTTCTTCTCCTTGCCTTACGGCCGGTTTCACCCGCTTCTCTTCATTTCCTGCCCTGTTGATCCATGCTCGGCCGTCGAAATCGCTTCCACAGCCGCCCTCATACGCATACCACACCTGGATCTTGATACCTTCTGCCGCCAGTCGCAAACCGGCTCGAATCGAGGCCCATGGGCTCTGCGATGGCTTGAACTCGCGCCCCCCACAACAGATGAGACATCGGGCGAAGAATCCCACTGGCTTCAATCAAAAAGATTGGCCAGTCGACTCTTGATCTCGTCCGCAATATAGAGAGCCAACGCCTGGATGGTGGGCGTGGGATTCACGCCCGCCGAAGTCACGAAGAGACTCCCATCCACGATGAAGAGATTCTTCACATCATGAGAACGACCCCATTCGTTCACGACGGAATTCGCCGGATCCCCACCCATGCGGGCCGTTCCAAGCAGATGCCACCCGGCATTTCGCAAGGGTGACTGCACGATGATGTCGTGCGCGCCGGCTGCCTTGAGGACGTCGGTTGCGCGGTCTGCCCCGTGCTGGAGCATCTTCTGGGTATTCTCACTCAGTCGGTAGGTCACCTTCGGCGCCGGAATCCCATCGGAGTCCACAAGTTCAGGGTCGAGGGTCACCGTATTGTGAAGCTCGGGCAGATCTTCACAAATGGCCGAGAGCGCAGCGACATGGTTGAAATACCCGCCAAAGCTTTCGTGGTGCTCCGCTCCCCACTTGACTTGACCGTTTCCGATCCCCATCAAGGCCGAAGTGATCGGCCCGAAACCACGACTCGACTGCAGGGTGTAGCCACGAAGAAAACCACGATCGCGATCGGTTTCGTAGAACTCCTGACTCCACAGAGCACAACCAATCGGCCCCTTGTAACTGTCCAGGGGGTCATCAAAAACACCCTGCACATAGGCATAGGGGTGATGCATCAGGTTCTTGCCCACCAGACCGGACCGATTCGCCAGCCCATCAGGAAAACGACTCGATGCAGAATTGAGAAGCAGACGGGGCGTACCGATGCCGTTGCAGGCGAGGATGACGATTTCCGCATCCTGTCTCCGCTCGTTTCCCTCTTCGTCGTAGTAGACCACTCCAGTCAGCATGTCGTCGTCCCCCACGAGGAGTTCCCTTACCCGACATCCCGTCCTGAGTTCGACCCCAGCACGCTCGGCGGCCGGCCAATAGGTCAGATCCGTGCTGGACTTGGCACCCTGAGAGCAGCCGCTCATGCAGGGGCCGAGATTGATGCACTGCGCTCGCCCTCGATAAGGACGCGTCGCAATGGCACTGTCCGACGGCCACCAGTGCCAGCCGAGTTCATTGAGCCCCCCGGCCAAGGCCTCCCCTACCCTCCCCAGCGGAACCGGGGGAAGCTGAACCTCCTTGGACGGATAAGCGGGATCTCCCGCCAGGCCGGCCACGCCGATCATACGATCGTTCTCCGAGTAGTAGGGCTCCAGCTTTTCGTAGTCGAGCGGCCAGTCCTCCGCGACACCGTCCATTGTCCTGACCCGGAAGTCGGATGGATGGAAGCGGGGAAAGTGGCCCGCATACAGCACCGTGCCACCGCCCACACCATTGAAGTTCGCAATGTCGATGGGAGAATCGTCGACGTTGATCGGATAGTCTTCGCGCCGACTGCGAACGTTCGGATTGTAGGAGCCGGGACCCATCTGAAGGATCTCGCTCTCGCTCTGGGCACTCGGATACTCACTGGGGTCGGGCCAACCGCCCTGCTCCAGACAGACAATCCGCATCCCGGTCTCAGCCAGNCTCCAGGCAACCGCCGCGCCGGAAGCCCCAGCCCCCACGATCAGGACATCGATCGGATCTTGTTGGCTCATCTGACTCGGTCCATCCCCNTCCAGAAGAACTCCGGATTCCAACACAAGAGCATCATACCTCCCGAGACCACCTCCNACAGTGTGCCACACCTGCTGAAAATGACCGGGACTGAGTCCGGAAGCCGGCCCCCGGGCTACCGCCCCTGCANGTTCATGCAGCAGCACAGCGTCTGATGCCCGATCACCTCCCTTCTCGCGANGGGCATGGCCTCCGGATTCTCGCGTCGGGTTCTTCCTGTTATCATGCATCGGCGAAGNNCAGCCCCCCTATACGACGGAGCCCCCGATGAACCGATTGATGACTGGAATCACAAGCACCTGCGCGATCCTGCTCGGCGCGGCGGTCTCGACNGCCGGCGTCCTCGAAATCAAGATCGACGGCATCACCAAGGACAAGGGAACGGTCCGGGTCGCTCTGTTTGCAAGCGAAGCTGACTTCAAANCCGATCAACCCGTCGCCCAGCAAAAAGCGCCCGCCAAAAAAGGGGGAGTCACGATTCGGTTGGAAGATGTAACGCCCGGCCGTTACTGCATCGCTTCCTTTCAGGACCTCAACAACAACGAAGAAATCGATACGAACTTCGTCGGCGTCCCCAAAGAACCCTACGGCTTCAGTCGCAACGCGCGCGGGCGATTCGGTCCGCCCGACTTCAANGACATGGCTTTTGACGTGGGAGAAGAGACGCAGAAACTCGAAATCAGGCTCGAATAGCCTGACCACNCAGGAAACAAGCCGGAACCCCTGCGCCTGGCAGACGCCATGGGAATCGAAGTCGATTTGCGGTGAGGCTTCAAATTTCCATCAGCATCCGACCCGAGCNCTCGAGCGCGCTTGATCCCNCACATCCTTGGGACAGACATACACGAACATCGGTTACACTGGACGGAAAGCGAAAGAGTATGGGAAGAGCATGCCCCTCTTCCCATTCTCCCGAATCGCCCCAGCCGCAAGCCGCAAAGGGAACAACGTGAGTCGATTCGCAATGCTATGTGTCCCTGCTCAGGGCAGGCTGTTTCCCATGCTGGCCCTGGGGCAGGCACTCATCCAGCGCGGTCACCAACTCACCTTCCTCGGGCGGGACCGAATGGAATCCGCGGTGCAAGCCGCCGGCATCGATTTCATCAATCTGGACGCGGCCAAATCCAGCCGCCCCCACCTCAGCCGATACCAGTCCTCAGCCCTACGGCGCTTCCTGCCTTCCCGGCTGCCGCGTCTCGGATCGAGCCCGTACGCCGACGCCACGGGCTTGCGGGCTCTCGCAATCAGCATCGAATCCTATCGACGATGGGCCGCATTCGATCTCGGACGCGCCCCGGGCCTCCTCGAGGAGATCCAGCCTGATGCCCTGATCGCGTCCGAGTCGTCGCTGGCCGCTCGCACTCTGGCCGAAGAGCAAGGCCTCCCCTTCGTTACGGTCTCCACCGGCCTTCCGAGACACGAAACCAATACCCTGCCTCCCGAGTTCACCTCCTGGCCCCATCGAGATGCCCTGTGGGCCCGGAAGCGGAACCAGGCCATCGATGGTTTCAGGCGGCTTCTTGATCTCCCCACCCTCGACCTCCTCAATCAGGCCAGAGCCTCCCTCTCACTTCCCCCACACCAGCATCTCAGTCAGACCCGTTCTCCTCTCGCCACTCTCTCCCAACTGCCTCCCGGTTTTGATTTCCCGGCACCTCCCGGCGATTCCCCCATCCACTACGTCGGCCCACTGGTCGGCCCGGGGAGCAGGGAATCCGTGGCCTTCCCATGGGAGAAACTCAACGGGGACCCCATCCTCTATGCCTCGGCCGGTACCCTGTCCTCGGGCCGGGAATTCTTTCAAGCCATTGCCCAGGCCTGCGAGGGAATGTCTGTTCAATTGATCCTCAGTCGGGGCGGCGGACGGTTTCCCGCAGCGGAGTCCGTCTCTCACCAAAACACCCTGATCGTCGACTACGCGCCCCAACTCGAGGTCCTTGAGCGGGCCTCCATCACGATTACCCACGGAAGCGCCAACACCATGGTCGAGTCGCTGCTTCACGGAGTTCCCCTCGTGGCGATCCCACTGGTCTTCGACCAACCCGGAACCGCCGCACGCCTGGCCAGGACCGGCGCAGGGATTTCCATGTCCCTCAAAAAAGCCGGAACTCCGCGCCTTCGCTCGGCCATCCAGACCATCCTGGAAAAGCCCGAGCACAAGAAAGCCGCAGAAGAACTCCAGAAAGCGTGCCTCAATGCCGGCGGCGTAGTGCAAGCCGCGGACATCATCGAACGCACGACCCTGGGAAGGCAGTCTTGAAACATGTCTTTCCACGAGGCGAAGGCTTTTGAAATCCAGACCCCCGATGGCGGCGTGCTCCGCGGACTTCAGTACCCCAGCCTGGATGCGCCCGAGACGGCAACCACGGCTTTGTGCATCCATGGTTTCTCGTCGGATGCGGACTCCATGCGTTGGCTGGCCCGCGCTCTCAACCGAACCGGACTGAACGCAGTGGTCCCGGACCTGCGAGGACACGGCCTCTCCGATTCCGCGCGAGGTCGAGGGCTGGGAACAAAGAGGCTCTCGGAAGATACCGCTGAGATCTGCCAGCAACTGGGCCTGAAGAAGATCATCGTGGTGACACAATCGTACGGAGGCTGGATCGGCCTTGGTCTTCTGGAGAAAAACATCTCGGGCCTGGAGATCGAAGCACTCTACGCCTTTGCGCCCAACTGGTTCGTGGAGTCGAGGCCCTGGAGCGAAATCAAGGAATGGGCACCCCGATCGGCTCGGATCCTCTGGCGACTCGGGCGTCTCAATGGATTCCTGAGCCCAAGAAAACCCGCCCGACTCGACTATGACCGGTATGCCGGACGACCCGATTTCCACATTCCCCGGATGCAAGAGGAAGTCCGCTCCATGTCGTGGCCGCGCTTTGCCCCTCGCTTCATCGCCATGCAGCGACTACGCCACCGGCGATGCCCTGACTGGGCCTCGCTCGGGTCGCTCCCGGTGACACTCGTCGTGGCCCGCCAGGACAGACTGGTCGAGAACGCCGAACTCGAGAAGGTCGCAGACCGGACGGGCTGGCCACTGACCTGGATTGAATGCGGACATCTCGGCGTCGCCACCGAGAAAAAACATGCCGACGCCATGGCGGACATCATCGCAAACGATCTCAGCTGAGATTGAGGCGCCTGCGGAAGATCAGGTTCAGCATGGTGAGGCCGGTCCGTATGCTGTGCAGCAACGAACCCGAATGCTTCGACTCGCCACCCTTCCGACCGTAGTAGCTCACAGGGATCTCGATCACGCGTCCCTGGACACGAAGCATCTCAATCATCATTTCGGGCGAGAAGGCCGCATCCACCCGCGTCAACTGAGGTCGGATGCGATGATAGGCTTCTTTCCACAGCGCCCGATACGTACACCCCACATCCGTGAAGCGCGGCTCATGACTCCACCACAAGAGCTCAATCAGCTTCCCCACCGCCACATTTCCCCACCGAAGCAAGCCCACCATATTGGCCCCCTGTTCGATCATTTCACGCGTGGTCCGTGTGCCGATGGTCATGTCGGAATCCTTGAGAAACTCCAGGAACTTTCCGAGGTCCTTGGCTCGAAATGTGCCGTCCGCCTCGACCAGGATGAGGATATCCCCGGTGGCCAGGTCCATCCCCTTCGTGAGCGCATCGCCGTACCCCACCAGGGGCTGCGAATGGACTACCGCCCCCGCTCTCCGCGCCAGGTCTGCGCTTCCATCCGCACTCTCATTGTCCATCACGAGCACTTCGTCGACATGCGGAGAAAAGTCCTGGATCACCGCCTCGATGGAAGCAGCCTCGTTGTAGCAGGGGATCACCACACTCGTCGTGTATTGATCGACCTGTGCGTCGCGAACGGCGAAGCACGCCAGGTTCAGGTCCTCCACCGTATTGACATTGATGTAGTCCCCCTCAAGCGCAAAGGGAAGCACCGCCTTCCCCGCACGGGCAGCTTGGTCGATGATGTCGATCAACTCGAGACGACCGCCACCCGGGGGTCTCGCAGCGTCTACGAAATCGAAGATCTCGGGCGAAAAGACAAAGGTCCCACATCCAAGTTGATGCGTATCCACACGGGACGGTTTCTCGACCAATCCCACGATGCGGCCATCCTCTTGCGTCGCGATGTAGTTCTTGCGAATCAGTCGTTCATCCTCGCAATCCCAGAGCGCACAGATGGCCATGCAATCCGAACTCATCGCCTTCAGGTCGGCGTGATTCGAATCCAGATAGAGTTCATCTCCGAGAATCAGATAGAAGCGCTCACGCAAGAAAGGCTCCACGGCCGGAAGTACGGTACCCAGCCCCCCGTCGACATCGTCATTTTCGACGTACCGGATATCCACGCCGAACGCGCTGCCGTCCCCGAGCGCCTCGCGGATCTGATCTCCCAGATGCCCCACCACCACGATGAAATCCAGCACGCCCAGATCATCACGAGCCAACTCTAGATTCCGGATCAGCAGCGGTTTGCCCGCCACCTCCAACAAGACCTTCGGGACGGCGCGCCGACGAGGGTGGACTCGACGCCCACGGCCCGCGGCCGCCAGAACTGCGACCCTCGGCTGTTCCATGGGCTAGTTCATACTTCGAACAAAGAGGCTTTGCAATGCCGCCACTGCAGCCGGCTTCCCTGGAGTCCGCCCTACGAGGCTAATGGTTCCACCAGGCCAGATCCGAGAACGCCCGAAGATCCATCTCGTGGGTCCACGCCGAACGATGCTGCTGAGCAAGGTGGTAATACGTGTCTGCGATCTTCGCGGGAAGCATCAGACCGTCGCGATCCATTCCCCGTGTTTCACGCAGCTTCTGGAAAGCGTCGGCGCCCAGCATCTTTCCCAGGGTATCGGGCGCATCCACGGCACCGTCGATGATGACATGGGCCACATGGACTCCCTTGGGCGAAAATTCCGCATTCAGCGACTGACACAGCATGCGGCGCCCGCCCATGGCGGAGGCATGGGAGTGCTGTCCAGCATTGCCTCGAACCGCCGAAGTCGCCGAAGTCACCAGAAGCGTACCGTGACCCCGCTCCTCCATTCTCGGAAGCAGCGCCGACGCCAGCCGGAAGAGTCCGAAGTTACCCATCCGCCAACCCAACTCGAAAGCCTTGTAGCTCGTGTTGGCGAGGGATCGGTCTCCAATCTGCGCACCCAGGTTGTAGAGCGCCACCTCGATGGGGCCGACCTCGGCTTCGACTCGAGCGACGGCGTCTTCGATGGCGTCGGGCTCGACCGCGTTGAGAAGAAAACCGGAAGCCTGGCCGCCACTTTCCTCGATCTGGGAAACCAGCGCGTCGAGTCCTTCCTGATCACTGCGTCGGCAGAGAACCGCGTGATATCCCTCCGCGGCAAAGCGGCGCGCCACCTGCCCTCCAATTCCCGCCCCGGCTCCAATCACAAGACAAACGCGCTTCATAGGTCACCTTTCTTTCGATACGGCCGCGATGTCGACCCTCAGGAATCCACAGCCCGTCCGAGCCGCACTTCCCCTTCCCTGCTTTGTTCCGAGGGCAAAGTATAGTATTGTCACAAAGCGTGACAATACTCCCACAGAGCCAGGAGGAGACATCATGAGCCAAGCCGCAAAATGGATCATCGGAGTCTTGATCTCCCTGACGCTGCTTCTATGGGTCGCCTATGAGAACCGAGCCCGTGTCGCTCTCGGTGCCATCGGCACCTTCATGCAGTGGAGGACCACCATTGGCCCCACGCAAGAAATCGAGTGGGCCTCGGGACCCGCGACCGAAGTCGCTCCCGACACGAAAAGACCGCCCAACATCGTCATGATCCTGGCCGACGATCTGGGCTGGAATGATCTCACTTTCGGCGGAGGCGGCGTGGCAGGCGGCACGGTCCCGACCCCGAATATCGATTCCATTGCGCAAGAAGGAGCCAACTTCACAAATGGCTATGCGGCGAATGGAACCTGCGCCCCTTCGCGAGCCGCACTCATGTCTGGGCGATACGGCACCCGATTCGGCTTCGAGTTCACCCCGACGCCCCCGGGCATGATGCAGATCGTTCCGATGATCGGGGCCGTCAACGAGTCAAGACTTCGCGCCCCCATCCACCACGAGAATGTAGAAACCGTCAGCTACGAAGAAATGGGGATGCCGCCTTCAGAGATCACCATCGCCGAGTTGTTGCGCGACCAGGGCTACCGCACAGGCCACATCGGAAAGTGGCATCTGGGCCGCTCCAACGGCATGGATCCCAATAGCCAGGGCTTTGACGAAAGTCTGCTCATGGGCAGCGGGCTCTACCTGCCAGAAGACGACCCGGACGTGGTGAACTCCAAGCAGGATTTCGACCCGATTGATCAGTTCCTCTGGGCCATCATGAGCTTTTCCGCTTCGTTCAACGGCGGAGACTTCTTTGAACCCGCTCGCTACCTGACGGACTACTACACGGACGAAGCCGTGGCCTTCATCGACGCGAACAAGAATCGACCTTTCTTCTTGTATCTGGCCCACTGGGCACCTCACACCCCGCTTCAAGCCACACGAGAGGACTACGAAGCGCTTTCCCATATCGAAAACCATCGCGAACGGGTCTATGCCGCCATGATCCGGTCTCTCGACCGCAGCGTGGGACGGGTCCTCGAGGCCATCGACCAGAACGGACTCCGGGACAACACCATCATCCTCTTCACCTCGGATAACGGAGGCGCAGGCTACATCGGCCTGCCTGAAGTCAACGATCCGTTTCGTGGCTGGAAGATTTCGCTCTTCGAGGGCGGAATCCACGTACCTTTTTTCATGAAATGGCCGGGACAGATTGCGCCGGGCACCGAGATCGATGCGCCGGTGCATCACTTCGACTTCTACGCCACGGCCGCTGCCGCCGCGGGCGCTGCGCTCCCCAGTGACCGCACCATGGATGGTGTGGACCTGGTCCCGTACGCCCGAGGAGAGGCCGAGGGCGTGCCCCACGAAGCCTTGTTCTGGCGAAGCGGCGCATCCCAGTCAGCCCTTGTGAATGGCTGGAAGCTCAATGTCAGCAACCCACCCGGTCGCGTCTGGCTCTTCGACATGGAAGCCGACCCGAATGAGCAGAACGACCTCTCCACCGAGAGACCGGACAAAGTCGCCGAATTACAGGCGGCTCTCGCGGCCCACAATGCCGAGCAACCGCCTCCGGCATGGCAGGCCCAGGCCAGCATGCCGGTCAGCCTCGATAAGGACCTCAGCCAGCCCGAAGACCCGGATGATGAATTCATCTACTGGTCCAACTGAGCCTCAGAGCTGGATCCACAAAGAGCAGGACGACTCCTGAGCGCGACTCACGCATCACCCCTGACGCCTTGATCGATGTCCAGACCCAGCTTCTCACGAATCTGCGCCGACAACTCATCTACCGGCCATGCGCCGGTGGACTCATCGCGAAGAGCCAGGAGCTCTTCCCCCACATCCCGATGAAGCCCCACATAGCCTCCGCGAGCCGTAAAGATCCGGCCCGTCACGTCCGCCGAGAGGTCGCTGGACAAGAACACCGCCATTGGACCCACGTGATAGGCCTCGGGTGGCGCCAAAGACGCCTGCCGGGACACGTCATCCAATAGACCCCGCTGGTGGAGAAGTTCAATGTGCTCCTCGTAGTCCGCGCCTGTGCTGAGCCGGGTCCGCGCTCCCGGGCAAAGCACATTGGCCCGGACAGAGTGCTCGCGCAGTTCGGCCGCCAGCGCAAACGTGAGACTGTTGACGCCCCCCTTTCCCGCCGCATATCCGGTGCCGCCATAGCGTCCCGTATAGGCGTGGGAACTGACATTGATGATGGAACCGGCCCCCTGCTCGACCATGCGCGGAACCGCGTGACGACAGCTATTGAACGTGCCCGTCAAATGGACATCAATGAGTTCTCGCCAGTCCTCCGGGTCCAGATCGAGAATCGAGCTTCCTGGCGGCTCGGCAATGCCCGCACAATTCACCAGGACATCCACCGACCCGAACTCCGACACGCACTGCGTGATGAGTCTCCCGGCCAGGTCGAAGTCCGCGATAGAGCCAACACCGGGCTGACTACGGCCTCCCGACTCGAGAATTTTCGTCACCACCTCGTCGACACAACCCTCGTCGCGCCCGTTCACGATCACCCCCGCCCCCGCTCGGGCGAGCGCCTCGGCGATAGCACGACCGATCCCCCGACTCCCCCCTGTGACGACGGCCCCTTTTCCCGCGAGCCACGAATCCGACATCATTCCCTCACCACCGATCGACCGGAGCCTCACACGCACTCGACTTTCGAAGCACCTGTGAACCCCTCGTTGACGCACCGCCCCCAACGAGAGGACTATACACATGTTCCATTTTGTCACGTCACGAGAGAGCCCACACAAAGAGAGACCGTGACTCTGCCGGACTGGCCGCTTGCCTCTCCCCGTCAGTGCGCCAAACTTCAGCCATGCGGAATCCCGATAGCTTTGAAACCATTCAAGTTCAGCCCATCGCGGGGCACATCGGAGCGACCGTGGAAGGCGTTGATCTACGGAGCCTGAGCGAGCATGAATTCAAGGAGGTCCACCGAGCGCTTCTTGAATACGAGGTGATCGTGTTCCCAGGCTGCGGCCTGGATGACGAATCCCAGATGGCTTTGGCTCACCAGTTCGGCCAACCCAGCACTTTCCCACTGCTGAAACTGCTCGGCGCCACCGGCCCCACTTTCCAGGTCATTGAAGACGGACCGGAGAGCCCCAATGAAGCCAACTACTGGCATACCGACGTGACCTGGACCGAAGAGCCGCCCAAGATTGCCCTTCTTCGAGCCGGCGTCATGCCCGCGTCCGGAGGCGATACCATGTGGGGCTCCATGACGGCCGCCTACGAGTCCCTCTCTCCCCTCTTCCGCGAACGGCTCATCGGTCTCGAGGTCGTCCACGACAACGAGGCCTTCATCGAAGGGGTGACCCGTAAGATGGGCGACAACGAGGAAACGCACCGACTCATGAACCAACTCCGGGAGTCCTACCCTCCCGTCACGCACCCCTTGATCCGGACCCACCCCGAAACCGGGCGCCGGGCCCTGCTTTGGGGAGGCCGCTTCATGCGTCGAATCGAGGGCATGAACCCGGAGGAAAGCCAGGCCATTCTTGGCTTCCTGACGCGCCACATCGAAAGCCCCACTCTTCACTGCCGTTGGCAATGGACCCCGGGCGATCTGGCCATCTGGGACGAGCGGTCCACGGTGCATCAGGCCGTCAATGACCACTTCCCGCAGTATCGGTCAGTCCACCGCTGTGTGGTGGACGGAGATCGCCCTTTTTTCAACCCCGACCAAACCACCCACTAACCGCCTGAGCGCCTCTCTCCTTCACTCGATGGAGAGAAGAAGATCGACATACTCCCGCAAGGCGGAACGCTGGGGATTGTGCGTGGTCTTCCACTCGTGATACCCGTATCCGCGAGCCTTCACGCGCGCCCGCAGGATCTCGTCGGATTCCCTGGGCTCTTCATCTCCCAGCGCCTTCACGTAGGTCCCGGGAATTTTTTCGGCTTCCGGATTGCCGAGACTGACGGTCTGGGTCCAACTCGCCAAAGGCTGCGCCACATCCCGCGGCGGATCGGTCCACCATGGAATCACCTTCCAGCCCTCTCCCTCTTCCGCTGCATTCCGCAGGACTCTTTCCCGCTCGTCCTCGGGCCACAAACTCATCATGGTTTCCCCGTCTTCCGGAAGGTTCGAATCGACATAGACCAGATGCGCGATCAATTCAGGGGCCCGGTGGGCCACGCCCGAAATCACCATCCCGCTATAACTGTGCCCGACGAGAATCACATCGGAGAGCTCTTCGAACTTCATCATGTTGAGCACATCCATGATATGGGTATCGAGATCAATCTCGGGACGCATCAGATGCGAACGCTCACCCAGACCCGTGAGGGTCACCCGGTATGCTTCCCGCCCCGCCGCCTCCAGGCTTCGCTGAATCGGCCTGTAATCCCAACCGCCACCAAATGCGCCGTGCACGAACAAGATCGGTTTTGTCGGGGAGATGGAGTCAGGTTTTTTTCGAAAACGGAGTTTCCGGAGCATCCGAGGAGTATACACGGACCCCCTATCCCGTTCCCGTCACCCTCCTCGCAGCCAGGCCGGATCACGTGCGCAGCCTCACTGATCAAACGTCACGCTTGTCAGACACGCCACCCTCACCGGTTGAGAAGAGTCCCGGCAAGGCATCATCGTCCGCTTCCAGAAACCGCTCCACCCAACGGTGAAAGGATTGACCGCCTCCCTCATTGCGTCCAAAGAGCACTTCGGATTTCGCGCCGGTCTTGACGGCTTTCTGGATCCGGTTCCCGGTTGCGTAGTCCTCATCCTGAACGACGTGACGCAAGAACTCCATCTGCTCATCGATCAACTCGCGCTGCGCTGCATCGGGCTTTGAAGTCGCAAGGAAATTCTGGATCGTCGTAGACTCCTCGGGACCCGGCCCCGGAAAGAGTTGGGAAACCAGATAGAGTTTTCCCCCAGCGTCGAAATCGGCGATGGAAACATGAGGGAAGATCGTCCAGACCCCGCCCAGTACTTCTTCCAGCTCCCAGTCTTCATCCGGAAGGTCTTCGAATTCAAGGTATTCCGAATTGGGCATACTGACCCGCTGATGAGGCCCCCAGGCATCAAAAAGCGAATCACTCTGCATGTCCGGACCAAAGGTTTCGCGGTGGAGGATCGGCAGATGATAGAAGTCGAGATAACCGTCGTAGGCAATTTTCCAGTTGGGCCCGGTCAGCACTTGACGGCCGACCAACTCACAGTCCTCGAACCCATGATGGGCCAGCAATTCATCGTAGCCACAAAGGAAGGTATCGATCTCCAGACTGGCTTCGGGTGTCGGGATCACGAAAACAAGACCGGCCCGCTCGGCCACCGGAAGGGGCGTGAGGCCAAGTTCACTCTTGTCGACTTGGCCGAAGTCCTCTTCCTTGAACACGCTTCGCAGTGCGCCCTCGTTATCATACGTCCAGGCATGGTAGGGGCAGGCAAAGCGGGTTCCGCGCCCGCTCCCCTCTGGAACGATCACGGACCCACGATGGCTGCAGACATTGAGAAAAGCGCGAAGGCTTCCGTCCTGGACCCGGGTCAGCAGGATCGGAATATCGGCCACAAGGACGGACCGGTAGGAGCCCACCTCACGCATTTCGCAGGAGAAACCGAGCAACAATGGCAGTCTCTTGAAGATCCGCTTCATTTCAAGGTTCCAGCGATCCGGATCGTGATAATTCACGGCAGGAACACGGTAGACGTCGGCTGCCTGGTCGACTGTCCCCGCCTTGACGTGAGCCAGGTTGCGGCGGGCCATGGCCAGTAACTGAGATCGACTCATCGTTTCGCCTCCCGGGTCAGGAAATCGTCGCCTCGCCCACCGCGTGGAACACGACAAGCGACGGTATCCTATCATGGAAGACGAAGGTGCACTCCATCCAGATCTTGAAAAGTCGCAGGTCTGGGCTCGGCCACAAAAGGAGACCATCATGAGACCGCTCGAAGACTACAACCCATTCGACCCAGAAGTCGCAGAAAATCCATTCGAGTACTACGCCGCCCTGCGCGAGCAGGCCCCGGTCTACCAGACACCGATGGGATTCTTCATGGTCAGCACCTACGACCACTGCGTCTCCGCCATTCGCGATCCAGGAGTCTTCTCCAGTCGATTTACCGCCGCCATGGCGGGCGGCATGGGGGGCGCCGAAAAGCTGGAAGGAGGCGAACTCGATGAGATTCCCATGGCGCCCACCGACACCCTCCTCACCAATGACCCGCCCTCGCACACCCGATTCCGCAAACTGGTGAACAAAGCCTTCTCTCCGCGTCGAGTCGAAAAAATGGATGACTACGTGAGTACCATCGCGAGCAATCTCATTGATGGCTTTGCGGCCCAAAGCACCATCGACGCTGTTCCGGAACTCGCGGTCCCCCTCCCCCTCACCGTGATCGCGGATCAACTCGGCGTCCCCCGCTCGGATATGGCCGACTTCAAGAAATGGTCCGACGCGTCTGTCGCCCCCCTGGGCGGAATCATCAGCCACGACGAGCAGATCGAATGCGCTCGTCTGGTACTCGATCTACAGAAGTATCTCCGGGCCCGGGCCCGGGAACGCCGGGAGAACGCCACCGACGACCTGCTCTCGGACATGGTGCATGCCTCCGTGGATGGCGAATCTTCCCTCACCGATGCCGAAGTCGTCAGCATCGCGCAGCAGTTCCTGGTGGCCGGCAATGAGACCTCAACCCACCTGATTGCGGGCGCCTTGATGTTCTTGCTCCGCGATCCCGAGCAGGCCGAAAAAGTAAGAGCCCAGCCGGAGTTGATTCCCAACGCGGTGGAAGAGGCCCTGCGATGCGAAACCCCAGTCCAAGGCATGTGGCGAGTCTCCACCTGCGACACCCGTCTGGGTGACACCGACATACCGGAAGGCAGTTTTCTCATGCTCCGATATGCGTCCGCCAACCGGGACCCGGCCGTTTTCCCGGACCCGGACCGCTTTGATGTCGAACGACCCAACGCACGAGAACATCTGAGCTTTGGAAGAGCCATCCACTTCTGCCCGGGCGCCTCGCTCGCTCGCAAGGAAGCCAGCGTCGCCATCGCCCAGATGCTCGAGCGCTTCCCACGACTTTCCGTGACCCAGGACAACGACTTTCGGCATCACCCGAGCATGCTGCTCCGGGGACTCTCCCGGCTTGAACTCTCGCTCCAATAGGCGAGCCGTCCTCGCCGGAAAGCAAGCCCGGTGAGGGATTGCGGGCATTCGCTATGGTGACCCGATGACCGCCTTGGACCGAGAGACGCCCCACCCTGGATACTGGCCTTCACCGTGGCCGGTGGAATGCGGCGGTAACCGCCGACAGAAGTCGAGGCACGGAAGACTCGACGCCGCTTCGGGGACCGCCCATGTCACCTGTGTGCGAAACGGGCGCTGGAACGTCATGGCCATCGAGCGGGAGCCGGGCCAGTGGTATCTCGGCGGGACCATGCCCGCCTTCAGCGGGCCGCCTCCTTTCGGGTGGGTCCAGCGAATCCACCCGGACACCCTGGAACCGGAAGTCACCTCACCGGAGCTGCCGTGCGGAGACCATGTGTGGTGTGGCGCCATCCTGGCTCATGCCAACGGCTCCATCTACTCCGTCAATGGCTCGTATCTGCATCGTCTGGATCCCGATGACCTTTCCGTCCTCGCCGAACGAAGACTGCCCGTCGATCGGAGTCACAATGGCCTGCTGGCCTTGGCCGATGGCAGTCTGATCACAAAGGACCTGCGTTTGGAGGGCCAAGGGGGCACGACCCTCACGCGTCTTGCGCCCGAGGACCTGGAGCCCGTAAGCGACCCTCTGGTCATGCCCGAAGGTTCCATGGGACGCATCGCAGCCGACCTTCGTCCCGATGGAACGGAACACATCTACGTGCCCGGAACCGAACATCTCTGGCGCCTGGGAGTCGACGGAGACGCCCTCGTGCTCGACGACTGGCGGCCCCGCTACCGCTCGAGCGGGGGCCATCAGGGCCTGGCCTGGGATTCCTGTCTCTCGGAGGGCGCCTGTTGGTTGCTCGACTGCGGAGACGTCGAAGCGGTGCGTGCCATCCACACCGCCGAACCCAACGGTCGTTGGGAGACACCTCCCAACCTGTCATGGAGACAACCGGCCCCCTGGACGGGGCCCCAGCGGCTGATTCGGATCAATCTGGAAGACCCGGAAGACAACCGGGCTGTGGCGCCCTTCGGCACAGCCGGCGGCGGGATCATCGCCCCACCCCTTCACGCTCCCTCCCAGCAGAAGATCGTCGTCTGGGACTCCATCCACGGTGGGCTCGCCGGGCTGGACGACGGCACCCTCGAGATGGCGTGGCAACTGGATGTGCGTCCGACCATGCAGCCGGTGCTCTTTCCCGAATCGGGAGAAATGGCGATCAACGATTTCACCGAGGACGGCAGCGATGACCTGATCGTGGTGGACGTCGCCACGGGCGAGCTCGTCGACCGCGTGACCACCGGCTCCCGGGTCGCCAACGGGATGTTCCTTTCAGCCGGAGGATCGCGAGACATCCTCTACTGCAGCACCCTGTCGTTTGCGCGAATTACCTGGTCCTGAACGAACCCAGGAAAACCGTCCGATCCCAGGCCAGCCCCTTACGGACCGCCGAAAGACTGGGTGATCGTGATCCCGAAGGTCCGCGGCAGCCCATAGTACCGGGTCACATACGCACCCAGGCCGAACCCCGCTGAGAGGAACTCTTCGTCGGTCACGTTCCTCGTCCACAAAGCCACGCTCGTCTCGGTTTCGGGAATCACCGCCGTGAGACGGAGATTGAGGAGCCCATAGGAGGACTGGCTCAACTCTTCGGTGTTCTGGATGTCGAAGAAGACCTCGCTCTGCCATGCATAGTCTCCGGTCAAGATCAGATCCCAGTCTTGGTATACGTTCCAGGTATACCGCGCCAACAGACTCAACGTGTACTCGGGCATGAAGGGAAACTTCTTGTTCGAGATGTTTGTATACACACACTGGGGATCGCTATAGGCCTCCACACACGAATACCCCCCATTCGGGTGGAGGGCCGCCGTGGCGTCCTCATCAAGCACGCGAAAGTCGTCGTAGGAGTTGAATTGGAGTCCCAGGCCGGCCACCAGGAGGAGATTCTCCACCGGCTGGGCGGTCAACTCGATTTCTGCGCCCTGGATGGTGGCATCCCCTGCGTTGAGGATCGCATCCGAGAATCCGATATTCCCGGTCACAGGATTCGTTCGCGCCACCTGAACCCGTACCTGCTTCTGGTCATAGTCATTCCAGTAGAAGCTGAAGTTCGCCAGCAAACGGTTCTCGAACCAACTGGTCTTGAGACCGATCTCCACGCCGGAAAGAGTCTCTGGCTTGAAGGACTGGGGTTCCCCGTCGCCATCGTCGTTGAGGTAATTGAAGCCTCCGCTGCTGAAGCCTCGTTCGTACCCCACGTAGGCGTTGATCTCCTCTGTAATCCGCCAATCGAGGTTGACGTGACCTGTGGGTGCCGTCCAACTCTCACGCACCTGGCCGTATGAGTACTCCGCCACACCATTGCCGATCTGGATGATTCCATCCACGACGGCCCAGGGGATACATTCGCGCAGAGCCCCTGGAGTCCCGCGGCAGTTGCTATTGACGGGCGGATCCGTCGCCGGCGTCGGCACCCAACCATAGAGCGCCAGATCAGTCTCCCGCTCCAGACTCTTCTGTTCCCAGCCATACCGGAAGCCCGCGCTGGCCGTCAACGACTCCACGACTTCGAAATCCAGGAAGGCATATCCCGCCGCCGTCTGCTGCTGGGTTCGACTGAGCACATTGGCATAGGCCTCAATCGGGTAATACACGTTCTGGGAGTTCACGAACTCGAAGTCGGGCACCATGGCATACACGTTATTGGGCTGCCCGTAGGTAGCCTCACCCAGATAATAGAGACCGAGGGTCCATTCCAGACGCTCGTCGAAACCCCAGCCACTGAATTGCAACTCCTGACTGAACTGACGATGACGATCTTTATTCACGTCCGCCTGCAGCAAAGACAGGGCAGTCGAGTCGACTTCCAGATTGATCTCATACGCCAAGGCCTGATACGCCGTAATTGACTTGGCGGCGATGGAACCTACAACCGGGAGATCGGGCGTATCCCACAAGATCGTCCCATAGAGTTTCGTCGTATCCAGCACTTCATGATTGGGTACATTGGTCGAACTGTGAAGAGCAAAGGAGCGATCGCACTGAGTGACGAAATCGCCCCCGACGATCTCCGCCACAGGCAACAAGGGCCAGGGACCCACTTGATTGAAGCTATTCAGGAAATCCTGCCCCGAATCATTGGGTTCCGCCCGCAGTTCACACTCGCCGCGAGCACTCCGCACCGGCCGATGGCTGCGCCAGTAGGCAAGCCGGATATCCAGTGAATCGGTAGGGAGGAAGCGAAGAGCCGCCCGCCCCCCCAGCAGGTTCTTCGAAGAGAACTCTTCTTGCAGATTCACGTCAAACACGTAGCCATCCCTGGCTTCGTAGATCAGATTTCCCCGCGCAAAGAGCTTGTCACCCAGACCCAGGACATCGATGGGCGCATTCAGGGTCAGCCGGGCGGCCCGTGCCCAGAAGTTCCCGAATTCCACCTGGGCCCGCGCTTCGTATTCGGGACCGGGCGGTACGGTCAGGATCTGAACCGCCCCCCCAATAGCATTCTTGCCGAACAGCGCGCCCTGGGGCCCCCGAATCACTTCAACCCGCATCACATCCCAGGTCGCCAGATCGACACCCAGGGAGCGGGACTGGTAGACATCATCCAGGTAGATTCCCACCTTTGGATCCGCGTTGATCGTACCCTCGGTCTGACCGACACCTCGAATGAAGACATTCGCGGAGTTCTGCTGAGCGGCGCTCGACTGGAACCAGAGCCCGGGGGTATATCGGGCCAGTTCGGAAAGCTCCGTGACCCCCCTGGACGCCAAGGCGCTCGCATCGAAAGCGGTGACGGAAACCGGGGTCTCCTGCAGGCGCTCTTCACGGCGGCGAGCCGTGACGGTGACTTCCTCAACGCCCGCGTAGCTGAGAGGTTCTTCCGATTCCTGCTCGCTCTCTACGGCCTCCGCCTGGGCCGCGCCCAGGAGTTCTGAATTCTCCGAATCCGGTTCGGTCGGATTGGCGGCGACGAATTGCGGGACCACCACGAGGAGAAACACGAGCAGGAAGCACGGGATTCCGCGGCTCTGCCGCCACCCGGTGCCAAAGGCCACCGTCAGGAATAGGCCGGAGATCAAGACGAAACCGGCTCCTCTCTCTACCTACGCGCTCTACGAGAGCCCCGACTGCAGTTCCCCGGCTGCAGCCTCACCCCCCTTATTTCCGATCGCCTACCGCCTGGATTCAAGCGCGCTCACCTCTCTCGCGCAAGAGCCCGGAGCGGTCAGCGACGATCCGAGGCGCGCAAGCCCCTCGCCACAAACAGCCCGGTCCCAGCAAGAAGCGTCATCAGCCCCATCATGGCTCCGGGGCTAAGGAACGGCACCGCCGCCACGACCGGCAGAGGTTCGAGTGTCACCGACGTCGTCGTGAGATCGCAATCGATCTGGAACTCCGAATCGCCATCATCGAGATCGATGACGTCGATGTACAACTTCCGGATGAGGCTGAGCCCGGCAATATCCGCCTCCGCGGTCGGCAACTCGACACTGGTGAGCAAAGCGGCAAAGCCACCCAGCGCCAACAAGTGCCCCTTGCTATCGCCCGCTTCAGGCGCACTCTCCGCCTGGTCGTTGAAGGCCAGGAATGCGGGCCCCGATACGTCCGTCGGCTCCGAGCCGGCCCAACCGAAACCCGAGATGGGAATCGGGATCTGCGGAACCGTGACGTTCTGCTGCAAGTAGATATTGCTATCGCGCTCAAAACCCGAGGCTTCGAAGAGCGGAGCCGAGTCGCCGATGGCAAAGGAAAGGTAATCCGTCGCGTAGCTGCTCAGGTTCGCGGCCGGGTTGTCGTCCACCGTATTCGGGTCGACATACGCTGTACCTACACACGCGGCTCCAATGCCCATACCCGCATCGGTCATTCTCTGGGCACTGGCCGCCGTCGCATCCGTGAGCGCCGAAATGGTGCCCGTAAACTGATACTTCAAAAAGTCCTCGGCACTGGCCGACCCCACCAGAAACAAAAGCGAGATCATCGCCAAAGATGCCGTTCGCGAAGCGTGTTTGAACATAGCCACGTGGATCCCCTCCATGCGTCCTCTCGAACGCTGCATGCATCAATCTCAATCGGACCTTGGATCCGGCTTTTGCATCGAAGAGACGGATCGCACAAAAAGGATCCGCCCAGTCCATACCGTGGAACAAGCCGCTATTCCGATGTTATTGCCGATTATCGGCTGCAATGGTCGGCGAAGTCAACCTCTCAGAGCCCCCGACGCTCAAACCGGATCGACGCCACCCGAAACAACGGGGCTCCCCCCTCTTGCACGGATTCCCGCCTCCCCGATCGGGCCCGAAGGCGGAGGATCGGAAATGCCAGGAAGCTCCACCCGCTTGTCCTGCAAACCGACCCGGACCCGGATAGAACCCACTTTGGCAACGGATCCCCGCCCCCCGACACCACGTCACCCGCGGGGGTATCTGATTTCCTCATTTTATGGCCTCCACCGATCCGATTTTCCGATCGGAGACGACTCCACTCCTGAAGCCTGCGATCAGCGCGGCGGAAACCACCACCACCACCACACAGTCCACTTCGGGAGAAACAAAATGTCGAAATTCATCGTCCACACTGATCTTCGAGACCGATTCATCTACCTGATCCTCATCCTCGCCGCGGCGCTCTCCTCCGCCTGCGTCACGCCACTGAGCGTCATGCAACCTTCCTCCGGCACGTTGGACAATGCCACCGCCGATTCCATCCTCAGCCGATTCTCGGACGATGTCAGCGAACCCGACTCGGAAACGGACTTTGCCTGCGCGGTCGATTTCAACGCCCTGAGTTTCGTTGACAACGCCCAGCCGGCTCACTTCCTGCGATCAGGCGATGTCGGAACCTATGCGGGCAGCGCCAACATCGCCTCACGTGCTGATTTCGATGCCGTGATGGCGACGCCCGGCTACGTCAAAGTCGTGAACAGCATCACCTGGTGCGGTGGCTTTGGAGCGAACATCATTGGCTGTGCCACCATCGACAGCACTTCGATGGCTGTTGTGCGTTGGCCTGGCTCAGGCGAAGGCAGCCTCTGGGCCCACGAATACGGACACACCGTCGGCCTTCCGCACCGTTCCAATGGCACTGCCATCATGAACCCCACTTTGAATGGAAACCAGGATGAGGTCGATAGCGCGGAGTGCGGGGCCTTCATCAGCCGGGCCACAAACAACCCGTTGAACCATTCAGGGATCGACACGGGTGCAGCCTCTGCGGGAAGCACGAAAGCCTCTCGGGAATCAGACTTTCCCTCCTCCCATGATTTTGAACTGAGCGATGACATGGACATCGTCGACTTCGTCAGTGAGACCTTCGTCCATGGGACGCCTGCCCATCTGGCGGAAAAATTCGAGGGTCCCGAAAATGCGAAGATTCTCGCCGCGATGCTCGCCGATGATCGCGAAGCCGAGCATTGGGGGAATATCGTGTTCACCCTGGGCGTCATCGGAGGAACCGACTCCGTACCCCACATCATCGACTGGATGGACCGGATGTCCTCCACCAAGATGGACTGGACCGCCGTGCGACAGATCTCGGCCGGAATGATGGGCTTGGGATACCTGGGAAACCGCACCGGAGATACGCAAGCCCTTTCCTATCTGGCTGAAGGTGCCTATCCCCGGACAAGCCGGGACGAAGAGCAGAACCTCATGCGTGGCGCGATCGCCCAGGCGGCCGCAGTCGGGATTGCCGTTCTGGGGTCGAGCAAGGCCCTCACCCTGCTTGAAGACCTCGAGTACAACCAGAACAAGCAGCCCCACCCGCACACGCTCATGGCCTTTGACGAGCTCTTCGAACTGCACCAGGAGGTTCAGGAATTCGGCGTTCACAACAGCCTGATCCACTGAACCCGGATGATCCGATCAACCTGACTTGAGAGACCACGATCGTCCATCCAGCCCTTTTTCGATCAACAGACGCTTCGTATCCGGTTCCGAAACAAGCCGAGCCTGTTCGACCTGAGCGGCGGCCAGTGCGAATTGCTTCTCCTTCGCCAGGGTCTCCCCCAACCGGATATGAAAGCGAATCCTCAAATCCGGGACATCACGGCGTTCGATCTTCCCCTTCGTCAAGGCCAGTTCGAGGGCAGACTCAAAACCATCCGTATCCACCCTCGCCTTGGCGCGGTAGAAATCTCGTCGACCGCCTTCCCGGGAACGCGAGGAAGACCCCTCTCCATCCCTCGGTATCCGGTAGCCGGTGGGCGATTCGGGCCGGAAGACAAAGTCTTCGCCGCCCGCCGAGTAACGCATCCAGGTGTGGGAGTCCTCGGACACGTATTCATCCGGGAAGGGAATCCGATAGGCCAGGTCGGTCCGCACCGAGGTCGCCGAGGTCAAGTTCGTGTATCCGGAATTCGTAGCGATCTCGATCCACGCATTCGGGCCCTGGGGAGGGGCCTCCCGATGGGAAGCCAGAATCTCCCAAAGAGACGGCGTCAGCGAGGATTCCAGAATAGGATTCGAGGCTTCATCGATCGCATGAAAGCCGGTATAGACCACACTCGCTCGCGAATTCTCGGAAAACGTCTGTCGGGCTACCTCCAGACGTTCCGCTCCGGCGACGTCGTCCGCATCCAGGAAGAGCACGAACGGACTTCCCAACTCAAAGGCCCGCTGTACGCCGACGTTCCGGCAGACACCGGGCCCCTGCCGCACCGGACGGAAGATCGTTTCGATTTGATCCGGATAGGCCTTCTCCAGTTCACGCATGTCACGGTGGACCGACGTGGCCCGAGAGCCGTCATCGATCCAGACCAACCGCCAGCCTTCGTCCGTCTGGGCAAAAACAGACGCAACCGCCTCTTTCAGATGCTGCTCACTCAGGCTGCCGCCGGAGGACCAATGAGGCATGACAAAAGTCGCTCTATCCTGCGAGCGAATCATCGGACCTCATTCCATCGGGTCTTGAAGCAAGTCTTCATCCTCTCCCCACTACCATTCCGGCTCCCAAAACGAAGCCGGCGACACCAGTATGCCTTCTTCCCAGTTCCGACGCGTAGCCTCCGGGAGAGACCGGCTTCCGCCGCCGGACTGAAACCCTTGCCGTCGAAAACAGACCCACACCCCCCTTGGGGCTCTAGCGAGCGGGGAGTGTGCACGTCTCGACCGCAGAGCCACGAAGCCCCCCAACTTCAAAGAAGACGCTATTGTCCGTGGCGCTGAGACCCGAATGGGTATCAGCCGCTGACTCAAACTGTACAAACGAGGAATGTGTCTATGTGCGAATCGATTCAGGTCGGGTCACAAGTTCCCGACTTTTCACTCAATACCTACGATCCAAAGACGGGTGACTTTGGAGAGGTAAGCCTGGAGAACCTGAAGTCGAATGGGAAGTGGACGATCCTGTTCTTCTACCCTGCCGACTTCACCTTTGTCTGAGCGACTGAATTCGCGGCCCTGGCAGGGCTGCAAGACCGCTTCGAAAAGATGGGTGCTGAACTGATCACGGTCAGCTGCGACACCCACTTCAGTCACCTCGCGTGGCACACCGTGGAACAACAGCTGGCAGACGTAAAATTCCAGATGGCTTCGGACAAAACGGGTGAGTTGGCCCGTCAATTCGGAATCTACCTGGAGGACGACGGTCTGGCACTCCGAGGCACATACATCATTGCCCCGGATGGCAAGCTTCTCTTTTCCGAGGTGAACTTCCTCAATGTCGGACGCAACGTCGACGAACTCATGAGGAAATTCAAGGCTGCTCTCTACGTCGCCAAGAAGGACGAAGGGATCCCGCCCACCTGGAACGAAGAAGGCGACCTGACCCTCAAACCTTCGGCCAAGATGGTCGGCAAGGTTCACGAGGCTCTCGCCAACGACGGGAATCCAGCCTGAGAATCGGGTTCAAGACACGGCCCTGTTTATGAAAAAAGGCCCCAGAGTGCTCACTGAGCCTCTGGGGCCTTTCTCATTCAAGAACGGCAAACACGCGAAAGCCGTCTCCTAGATGGCGCCCTTCTCGCGAAGTTCCGCCACGCGCTGCGCGGAATAGCCCAGCAGTTCGCTGTAGACCACTTCGTTGGCCGAGGCCTGCGGGAGCCCCGGGAACCGGACCTTGGTCTGATGACCCATCATACGGAAGGGGACATCGGGAATCTCGAGTTCAATACCGGTCGACGGGTCTTCCATGAACAGCACCGAGCCACGCTCCCGAAAATGCTCATCCTGATCGATGTTTTCCATGGTCAGGATCGGCCCGGCCGTGATCCCCTTGCTCTGGAACAGTTCAAGGGCTTGGGCCTCCGTTCGAGTCGAATGCCATTCCTGGATGATTTCGTTCAGCGCAACCCTGTGCTCCGGCTTGATGCGATCTGTATTCGTCAGGAAGCGAGGATCCTGGATCAATTCCTCCTGCTCCATCAAGATGGCCAGGTTCTCCCAGGGCTTCTGGGCCGAACACGAAAGAGCAATCCAGCGACCGTCTTTCGTGCGATAGACACTGCGGGGCGCTGCCGCTCTGAGCTCATTCCCGATGGGCTCCGGGTTCTCGCCCGTCAGCTTGTAGCTGACGAACTCGCCGCCCAGATATCCGAACAGAGGCTCGTAGAGGGAGATGTCGATGACCTGCCCGCCGCGCACACCGCGTTCCTGCTGCATGAAAGCCAGGCTGATCGCGTAGGCGAGATGGATCCCCGTAGTCAGGTCGGCGAGCGCCATGGGGGGACTCAGCGGCCCTTGGTCCAGACTGCCATTCAGGTAGGAAAAACCACTGTACGCTTCGGCGAGGGTTCCAAACCCCGGCTGCTTGGCCTTCGGCCCGGTCATCCCGTAGCCGGACACCTTGCCCACAATGAGACCCGGGTTCAGCTCCATCAAATGATCCGGGGAAAACCCAAGCCGATCCATGGCTCCCAGCCGGGTGTTGTCGATGAGGACATCCGACTGTTTGATCAACTCGCTGAAGATCTCTTTCCCTTCGTCGGCTTTGAGATTGATCGTCACCGGAAACTTGTTTCGGCCGACCACCGAGTGATAGGGCTCGATGCCAAGCTCATGCAGCGTGCCCCAGGTCCGCAAGGCATCGGGAACTCGCGGATTTTCGATCTTGATGACATCGGCACCCGCATCACCCAACATGGCCGCCGCATACGGGGCCGCCATGACGGTAGAGAGGTCCAGCACGCGCTTTCCTGCGAGCGGAAGCCCCTTGAAGCAATCCTGCGTCCTCTGGGACGCGATGAATTCGTCGAGTTCTACTTTGCTTCGTGCCATCGTTCTTTTCTCCATCTCACTTTTTTGAGTCGGGCCCTGCTCTATACAGGACCCTCACTCCGCCACACACAACCGGATATTCCGAAGCCCGATCCCTCTTTCGAGAAGGACCGGGCTTGCAGAATAAAACCGGAACGAACTGACTTGCCGCACAGCGATGCGCCTAGCCGATGGTCGCAATCAGCGGGGCAATCAGGAGACTCACAACACTCATCACCTTGATCAGGATGGCCACGCCCGGTCCGGAGGTGTCCTTGAAGGGATCTCCCACCGTATCTCCCACGACGGCCGCTTTGTGTGCATCGGAGCCCTTGGGATGTCCCTCAAGACCGCCGGCCTCAATGAACTTCTTGGCGTTATCCCACGCACCACCCGCATTGGCCATGAAGAGCGAAAGGGACGCACCCACGGCCACGGCTCCGGCCAGCATGCCCGCCAGCGCGGTGGGGCCGAGGATGAAGCCGATCCCCACCGGAGCCAGAATCGCTACGCATCCGGGAAGGACCATCTGACTCAAAGCCGCCTTGGTGGCGATATCCACAATCGCAGTGCCATCGGGCTCTGCTTTGCCCTCTCGCAGACCGGGAATTTCATTGAACTGGCGAATGATCTCCTGGATGATGGCCTGTGCGGCCTTGCCGACGGCGATCATCGTGGAGGCACCGACTGCGAAGGGCAGACACGCGCCCAGCAGAAGGCCGATCAGGATCGGCGCTTCGTCGAGTTTCAGGATCAGAGGAGCCAGCCCCTCCAATTCACGGACGTGATTCACTTCCAGGATGAAGGCGCTGAAAAGAGCGAGCACCGTCAAGGTTGCAGACCCGATCGCAAACCCCTTCCCGATGGCGGCAGTCGTGTTACCCACCGAATCAAGCTCGTCCGTGATGTCACGCACTTCTTTGCCGAGCCCGCTCATCTCGGAAATCCCACCGGCGTTATCGGAGATCGGACCGTAGGCGTCCACGGTCATCACGATGGCCGTACCGGCCAGCATGCCCACCGCGCCCATGGCGATTCCAAACAGTCCCATCCCTTCCGGCATCACCGCGTTCGCGATAAAACCGACGACCGCCACCACGAAGAGTGAAGCCACAGTCGACTCCATCCCCACCGCCAGGCCGGAGATGATTCCCGTACCGGCCCCCGTCTTGGTGGACTCCGCGATGCGCTCCACCGGAGCCCAGGCCGTGTAGTACTCGGTAATCAAACCGATGATGGCTCCGCCGATGGCGCCTGCGGTCAAAGCATACGTGACCGCCTGGCTCACACCGAGAAGCGGCATGATGACGAGAGAAGCCACACCGATGATGACGGACGGCACGATCAGGGCCGCACGCAGCACCATGGCCGGTGAATTCTGACGAAGGGCACGAGCGATGAAGATACAGACAATCGAGACCAGGAGGCCCACGCCCGCCAGGAAGATCGGCAGGGTCACGGCCAGCGGTCGCGCTTCTTCAATGGCGTCCACGGTCACAAAGAGCCCGAGCAGGAAAACAGGGTCCACAGTAAGCGCGATGGCCATGGCCGCCACAATGGCCGCCACGAGTGATTCGTAGATATCGGCCCCCATACCGGCCACATCACCCACGTTGTCGCCCACGTTGTCCGCAATGCCACCCGGGTTACGAGGATCGTCTTCGGGAATGCCCTCGACGACCTTACCCGCGATATCCGATCCGACATCGGCCGCCTTGGTGTAGATCCCCCCGCCAATGCGGGAGAAGAGTGCAATGGAGGAAGCCCCCACCGCAAAGCTGTGAAGCACCGTGGCCAGATGAGGGTCACTGGCGTAGACGTAGTAAAGAGCACCCAAACCGAGAATCGCCGTGGCCGCGACAAAAAGACCCATGACGGCCCCTCCGTCCAGCGCCGTCAGCAGGGCATTCGGCTTGCTGCCCTCACGCGCCGCCTGACAGGTCCGGACGTTCGCGAAGGTCGCCGCCTTCATGCCGACGAATCCGGAGAACAGCGAAAGGAAAGCCCCGAAGAGAAAGCAGAAACCGGCCAGCAAGCCCGTGCCCTGCCCCTGAAAAGCAAAGAAGAGGAAAGCAAACACAGCCAGGGAATAAATGGCGAGCACCTTGTACTCACGAACCAGGAAGGCCATCGAGCCCTCTCGGATATACCGGGCGATCATGTTCATCGTGTCTGTGCCTTCGGGCAGGCCCTTCACCCGAAAATAGAAGAACATGGCGACCACCAGGCCCAGCACGCCAGCCCCCAGAGACACGGCTGTCAGTTGTCCAATCATTTCATTCATCTTGGGATTCCATCCTCTTGGATTTCACTTGATTCCGCGTCACGCGCGGGATTGAATTACAAACTCGGGCCCAGAGCCCGCCCCATGGTGTTTTCGAGCGGTATCGAATTCCCATTCTTCGCTCGATTCTGGATCTGAACCGCTTGTTTTCAGCGCCCGTTACGGCGGTGAGCGCCTGAAGTGCACTTCAGCCTGGCCCGACAAGGGCCTTTATAGACTCCATGACGTTCAGCATGAGGCTCTACCCCCACGCCCAGACAGGCGGAGGACTCCTGGCTCACTTGCCCTGGACTCACTGCAACACGGAGTATGCAACGAAAATCCAGGCCCGTTGTTAGCGACTCCCAGGGGCCGAGGCAACAAAATGGCCCTGTTTTTTCAGGACGTTGCGGCAGGCACCGCCCGTCCCGCCCGGCGAAACGGCCCAGTTTTGGGCCTCCGCGACCCCGAGCCGCCGCTACCCTGGGAGAATTCGCTTGAGGGCATCCAACCGTGCAGCCATACGACCAGGCCACCTATGCGGAGTAGGCTCACAGCATGAGACGCCGCGGCTCCAAAAACAATACAAACGCGCAAGATCCAGAAAGG
>NZGT01000146.1 GCA_002691025.1 Spirochaeta sp.
CCGATGCCGTGACCAGCAGGCCTACCGTCACCTCATCTGGGTAGCTCTCGAAGCTGAGGAAGTCGGAAGAGTCAACTCCGGACCGGGCTGCGACGCGGGCCCAGCTCTCGGCTCCATACGCGTTTTGAAGACAACCCCGAATGGCTTTGTGGATTAATCCGTACATGGATTCCCCCCATGTGTTGAGTCAAGAGTTCAGGAGACGTGTCCCCATCATTTCTTCTTTTCGGCTCTGGCGGTGATCTTCTGAAGAGAACCGGAAATTGATCCGGTCCGACAATCTACAGCGTGGACGCTACCAGCGTGCCGCCTCGTCAACCAAGGCCTGAGGATACCTTGATTTCCGGCTCGGAGTCACGCCCATCGAGCAGATCGGCTTTGAGCCAGGGGTGGTTGCGTCGCAAAGGGGCGGGTTCTCGGGTGGAGAAGCCCCTGGCGCCCAGGAAGCGCTCATTTGCCTCTCTGGGCGTCTTGGAGGGCTGAGGCCAATCTGTCAGCGGTCTTTCTTGTGGGTCACTCGGTCCTGGAAAATCATCAACCGGATCAGGTTTTTGAGATTGAAGGGATCGACCTGCGACTCGCTGGCATCGATTATTCCCACTGAATTTGTAGAGGGGACCTGAAAACACTCAGGGTGGGGGGTGGGATCTTGAGGGAAATGATCACAATGAATCTCCCGGGCAGGAAGCAATCCATGCGCCGACGAGTCAGCCGATCGAAGGCGGCCCGGGAGGGGTGCGAGACTGAATTCAACTTCGGATCGGACTGACCTGGGCCCTCGTCTCGGCGTGCCATGCTCGGCCGATGATCTACAGGCCGAGCGGCTTCTCCCTCGCTCCGGGCGGGTTGCCACCGTCCTTTTGGCTGTCGACTTCGCTTGAGCGCCACCGGGTTTGGTATTTCCAGCGGCGCCGGCTTATCGATAAACCGAACGATCGACTCAGGGATTTGCGTTCACGTTGATGGACGCAAAGGATCCGATCTGTCCTGATGCGCTCTGGAAGTTTTCGGCATCAAACGGATCAGGAGAGTCTCCGTGGTACTGAGAGTACGAGTAGACCAGATCTCCACTCTCGTCCTCCCACACGTGAACCAAGGTCTTCTTTGTTGGCCCCGTCGCGATCGGCGGGGAGGACCCATAGTTCTCACTCGGATCCAATGGGTCCACCACCGCGATTGTTGCATTTTCGCTCTGATCAACCACGCCATCGTTGTTGCTGTCCACCCAGTCGACACCGAAAGCGGCGAGCGCGTGTCCCTCTGGAGTGATGCCCGGCTGGACTTTTCCGTAGGTGATCCCGAGGACGACCACCGCACCTTCAACCAGTTCGGTGTAGATGCCCTCCAGGGTCGGAGGGCTGGCATCTACCCAGTCCGGAAGGTCTGTGACGTCCTCGACGAAGACCGGCAGGGCCATGGCATACAGTTCCGTGAACGGCGGACTGGCGCCTTTCAGGTCGAGGTAGCCCAATATGCCCTTGATCTCACCCGGCGCCTGAGTGCCGGATGGGTCCTGTCCTTTGGGCTGTGTATCCATGAAAGGCTCGGATCGAAGCGTTTCGGCCGCGAGGGTCCATCCGCTGTAGCCCTCTTCCACAAGCAGGCGACCTTCGAACTCAGCCTCGTATTCGGTTTGCAGATACACCATCGAGTTGGTGAAGGAAGTCGGCACACAGGACTCATCCGCAAGCAGGGGCTCGGACAGGCCGAGTTGCCAGAGGTACCCGTAATCCTCTATTTCGTTCATGTGATAGAGCCCCGCGTTGGAACCCGAGTTGCCATCACTGCAGTTCAGGGAGAGGGCCAGAAGCAGGCCAAGGCCTATCGCGGAAACCGGCTTCGAGTGTCGTCGTTTCATGTTCTTGTAACTCCTTTGATGGAAAGGCTAGAGGGATAACCGTGAGTACCTTACACCGCACGGCGTTGACCATAACAGCCCGGTTCGGCGAGTCACGGCCGAATCTTTCCAGAGATGTGTTTATAAAGAGAGATGTCTTGGCAAAGGCTGCGTGCTCACCTGGCGAGACGGCCCTGGTACAGGGTGGGGCAAGCGATCTGTGTCGGATGAAGCGTGACAATTACCCGCTCCGCTTCCGGGGGATCAAGGTCGGAGGGTGGGTCGGCGTCCTCGATATCATGCATGATGCGGTAGCCTTCTTTGAATTGTCTTCTCCAGAAGATTCGGTCTGGATCAGTCTCAATGGTGGCGTAGCCCCGTATTTCAACGTATTCAGTCACCTCAAGTCGTGACAGGACGCAGAAGGTCAGGCGCGGATTCGTCATGAGATCCTTGCATTTCATCCGGCTCCTCAACGTAGAGACACGAATCTGGACGCCATCCCAAACATATCCGACAGGTGTCGTTGAGACAAAGTCGTCCGCACGACGAAAAGTGCTCATCATCCCGATGTGGCTGGTGGAGAGCAATTCGTGGCAATACCCAGGGATGGGAATCTCTGAATCGTCTATTTTCGACAAGTTCGAAGCTCCTTCTTTTGAGAACAAAGTACGAATTTGAACTTCCCTTTCAAGCTCCTGGCTGCACTGGAATTGGAACCCCGACCCGGAACGCCAAGTGTCCAGGAGGAGCAGGTGTAACTGGGTCGACGGGGGTGCGGGGCGGGGTAGGGCGCTTTTTCCGGCCGACCCCTGTTCGCCTTGATCAGCCTTTCAGTTCCCGGTAGGCCTGCTGGATTTCCTGGCATTTCGCGTGGGCGAGCTTTTGCAGGTCCTGGCCCAGGTGTGAGACTTTGTCCGGGTGGTATTCCTGCATCCGGGCTCGATAGGCGGATTGGATTTCTTTTGGGGAGGCCGATCGATGGATTCCGAGCACCGTCCAGGCGTCCAGGGGGCGCGGACGTTCGCGGGCGGCGCCGGTCGAACGCTTCGATTCGTTTTGTGAATCGGCCCCGGATCTCTGGGCCTGTTGGCGCTCGAATTTCGCGGCGTTGGTCTTGTACAGCCAGGTCAAGAATCCTATGACCGCCACATCATCGATGCGTCCGGGCAGTCCCAGGAAATCCGGAATCAGGTCAAAGGGGAGGAGGAGGTAGGCCAGGCTGGCGATCAGCATACCCACCAGCAGTATTTTTGGTGATATCCCCTCAAACATCGTGACAGCCTAGCGCTCCTGAGGCTCGGTGTGTGCTCACACGTGGCCACTGTTTCAGTTCCCTCCCGGGGTCGTGATCCAGCCTGTCCCAGGAGGAAGCGTGAGTGGGTTCTGTATCGGCGCGGATCGCCGGGGCGGTCTGGGCGCTCTGTGATTGCCCCCTGGACAGGACTCGTGGAGGTCTGGGCCGACGGTGCGAAACCTCTACCATGGGGGATACACCGGGCGTCGGAGAGATGGAACAGGATTCCCTGCTTGGTGGATCGGCGGTCAGGAAACCACTTGTTGAACGGAGGAGTCTACGGTGATTGATGATCTGAAGGAAATCGAAGCGATCAAACAACTCAAGTACCGCTATCTGCGCAGCGTTGATTTGAAGCTCTGGGACGAACTTCGAGAGACTTTCACGGAGGATGCCATCTCCGCTTACGCGGACGGTACGCAGGCTTTTCGAGGTCGCGAGGCCGTGATGTCCTTCTTGATTGAGGCGCTGAAAGGAGACTTGATTACCCTCCATCAGGTTCATCACCCCGAGATCGTATTGACGAGTTCCCATTCGGCCACAGGCACCTGGTATCTGCAGGACCATGTGATCAATCCAGGCCCTGATCGTCCGGTCATACCGGGCCGAACCGTCTTGAACGGCGCCGCTTTCTACAGTGACGAGTATCTGAAGGCAGGTGATGAATGGAAAATCAAGAAAACCGGATATACCCGCACCTTCGAGACCTTCCAGTCTCTGGACGACCACCCCAGCATGGAGATCCGGAGTCCATGGACCGAGGAGCGATGAACTCGAGTCCGGGTACTGACGGCGCTCCTCAAGGGCGGGCGACTTTTTGAGTCCCGCTTTCTGCTTCTAGGGTGATTCGTCTGAGAACAGACGAGCGAGGATGGACCAACTGCGTAGAAGGGGACTTGACTTTCCTGCTTCCGGAATGTCTCCGGATCGGAAGCGGTCGATCCTGTAGATTCCTTCGTCGTACCCCAGGCCGCCGGTTCCCTGGGCCAGTGAAAATGCCCTCGATAATATTTTCTGGGGCAGTGTGGGCTTCCATCGCGGTGGTGAAATGGCTCGATTGGCTTCGATCGAGGATTCGAAAAACGATCGATCCTGATCAAAGCAGGGGGTCAAGGAGGCCAGGACTTCAAGGTTCCTCTGGACAGAGAGATCTCGGAGGAAGATGTCTGCAGCCTTGCGAATGGGAAAGCAGGATTCGAGGATGTTCCGACGAGCGGACTCTCGGATTGCGTAGGCGTTGGTGGTGAGGCTTCCTGGAATTCGAAGCAGTTCTTCCGAAATCTGGACCGCATTCTTCCGGTCCGCGTAGGCAAAAGAGAGGTAGAGCATGTCCCACGGAAAGGCGGTGGCGGATCCCATCAGTGTAGTGATGTCTTCGTATTGATTCTTGATGACGAGGTCGTCTTCAAGCAGGACCGTCACTTCGTGTTCGGATCTTTCGGACTTGAGGTACATGGCGATATGTCCCAGCGCACAGCAGATCTCCCTGTGGCTGAGTGGTTGGCCGACCCCATCTGCGTTTTCTTTTTGAATCAAGCCTAGATCAGCCAGTTCATCCAGATCCAGGGATTCGGGCCGGAAGGCACGCAGAATCGATACGTGTCCGCGTATTCCATTGATGTCCAGGAACCGATTGATGTGATCCAAACGTTCATCGAGGCAGAGGACGATCACCGGACCAAAGTCGAAACAAAGGTCGTTTGACTCCTCGATCCATTCGCAGCGCTCAGCGAGCCAGCGGAATCGTTCGTCTTCGTGGATGGTGTCCTGCATGAGCAGATTATGACTCGGCGCGGCAAAACGGCCAAACGTCAGGCAGGAGCGGGATTTTCCACGGCTGACCCCGCGGATGACACCGGGTGGTCAGGCCGGGGGCGGGAATTTCCAAATCCGATGTGGCTGGATGGGAAGAAGGGGCTGTCGATTTGCCCCGGTTCCGCTGGTTTCCACGGCCGAGACGTCCAATGGTGTAGACTTGAGTTTTTGGGGCCGTCCAGGAGGGATCTGATCCCGCACTTGTGGCCCTCCTGTCGAAAGGGAATGTCATGCCGGGACCGCTTGAGGGAATCAAGGTCGTCGATTTTTCGGCTGTGATCTCGGGCCCCCTCTGTTCGATGATTCTTGCAGATCAGGGTGCCGATGTGATCAAGGTGGAAGCGCCTGGCCGGCCGGATCTCCTGCGCAAGGAGTGGTACTTCAGGGGCGGTTTGACTTCGATGTTTGCGAATTGCAATCGGGGCAAGCGGAGTGTGGCGATCGACCTTCAAAGTGAAGAGGGGATTGAGGCCGCGTATGCGCTCTGCGATCAGGCGGATGTCGTGTTGGAGAATTTCAGACCGGGTGTGATGGAGCGTTTGAAGGTCGGGCCTGAAGATCTACACGCCCGCAACCCGGGTCTGGTCTACTGCCGGATCAGTGGCTATGGACAGACGGGGCCATGGTCTGGCAAGCGTGCCTATGATCCGGTGACCCAGGCGGTGACAGGGTACGTGGCCATCCAGAACAACCCTGAGGCACCGATTCCGGATCTGGTACGAAATGCACTCGTCGACAAGGCGACGGCCTACTCGGCCGCTCAGGCGATCACGGCAGCACTTCTAGCTCGGGAAAGAGGGCAAGAAGGTCAGACTGTCGCCTTGTCGCTTTTGGATGCGGGGCTGGCCTTCTTCTGGCCGGACGGCATGATGAAGAACACGATGCTCGGTGAGGGCACTCGGGAAGGCCCCGCGCTCTATGATCGCTATCGACTGACCGAGACCCGGGATGGCCATATCGTCATGTGGGCGGGGCTGGACAACGAGTGGCATGCGGTATTCCGCTGTCTTGGTCTGCCTGAACTCTGCGAAGATGAACGCTTTGCCACCGGGCGGGCTCGTAAGGATAACGGCGAGGCGCTTGGGGCACTTCTCTATGACGAGTTCCGGAAGTGGAGTACGGACGAGATCATACAGCGCATGGAAGAAGAGCAGGTGCCCGGTGGCCCCGTTCTACCGCTTGAGGCCGTGCCCGGGAACATCCAGATCCAGCACAACCAGACTGTGTACGAAGTCGAGCACCCTACGGCCGGAAGGATGAGGCAATGCCGGCCAGCGGCCCTTTTCTCGCGAACCCAGGCCGAAGCAGGCGCGATCGCGCCCCTTTTTGGAGAGCAGACCGACGAAGTGCTTGGCGAAGTGGGCTTCACACCCGACCAGATTTCTGAGATGAGGAAATCGGGCTCGATTGAGTGAGTCAGGCTCTCTGGCGTTTGGCGGGTGCCGGCGGGGTGAAGTCTCGAGGCCTCTGAGGGTCTGATCGGGAAAACCCGACTTTCCCATTACAGCAGGGACACTGCGCCTCCGATCACCGACAGTGTCAGAAGCAGCAGGAGGTTGGCCTCGGTGGCTCGAAGGGTGATCTGCTCGAATAGATCGATAAGACCGTGGGCTCTACCCATGGAACCGCCAGCATTGAGAAAGCGATATGGAGTCGGAATTCTGGGGTATCGGAGATAGGTCGGTATGAATTGCCAGGTCCAGAAGATTTCGTTGCCCCGGACTCCGAGGTTGTGTTCCGCTCCAAAGACGACCGGTTCATCGAATTTGGAGAACTTTTCCTTGAACCGTTGCTCGGATGCGACAAACAGGGAATGCCACGCGTCCGTATAGACCCGTATTTCGGCTGCCCCATGGACTCAAGGTATTCTCGTACCCGACCAATCTTCGTGCCATTTCCGAGATGCGGTTCCCCGAGGCCCCGGACGATCAGTTCTATCCCATGATCTTGGGCTGACCGATTCAAGGCGCTGAGGCCGGGGTGTTCTCGATTGCCAATTATTTTGGATTGCGAGTGATCCTGCGTATGGCGTGGAGAGAGGGTGATTCGCAGTCAAAGGCGATTGCCAAGGCGAAGGAATTGCTGCCCGCTGAATTTCCTGAATGAGGGGCATCCTTGGCCGGGTCGGATCCAGCACGTAGAGTCCTTGCCATGGAGGCTTCGCAGCCTATTCTACGCCGATGACAGACACCAAGAATACGAGCCTGTATGAAGCCTATCTGGAGCAGATCGAAGCTCGCAAAGACCAGGGATTGCATCCCAAGCCGATTGAAGACGCCGAGTTTGTCGAGGAACTGATCGCGCAGATCCAGGACCCCGAGCATGTCTACAGGGCTGATTCTCTTCATTTCTTCATCTACAACACGCTCCCGGGTACGACCCCTGCGGCCGGTGTGAAAGCGCGGTTCTTGAAAGAGATCGTTCTGGGGACTTTCGTGATTCCCGAGCTGGCGCCGGCCTTCGCGCTGGATCTCCTGTCTCACATGAAGGGCGGTCCATCGGTGGAGGTGTTGCTGGATCTGGTCCTTGGCGGCGACTCCGAAATCGCTCTGGCTGCCGCCGAAGTGCTCAAGACGCAGGTCTTCTTGTATGAGGTGGATACGAATCGTCTGAAAGAAGCCCACGCTCAGGGCCATGCCATCGCGACGGAGATCCTGAAAAGCTACGCGAAGGCCGAGTTCTTTACTGAACTTCCCCCGGTCGATGAGATCATCCAAGTCGTGACCTATGTGACGGCGGTGGGGGATGTTTCCACCGATCTGCTGTCACCGGGGAGTGATGCGCATTCCAGATCCGATCGTGAACTGCACGGTCAGTGCCTGTTTGAACACAATCAGGAATCCCAGAGGGCGCTCCGTGCTCTGAAAGAACAGCATCCGGACAAACGCGTCATGTTGTTGGCTGAAAAAGGCACGATGGGGGTGGGCTCCTCGCGTATGTCCGGCGTGAACAACGTGGCTCTCTGGACGGGCGTGCAGGCCAGTCCCTACGTGCCCTTCATCAACATTGCGCCCATCGTAGGCGGGACGAATGGGATCTCCCCGATCTTCTTGACCACGGTGGGTGTAACCGGTGGGATCGGAATTGATCTCAAGAATTGGGTGAAGAAGCTGGATGCCAACGGGCAATCCATCCTGGATGAGGACGGCGAGCCGGTTCTCGAGCAGGTGTTCTCCATTGATACCGGCACGGTGCTTACGATCAATACCAGGACGAAGAAACTCTACAATGAAGACTGCACTGAAGAACTGTGCGATATCTCGTCGGCTCTGACCCCGCAAAAGCTCGAATTCATCCGAGCGAAGGGGTCGTATGCGGTGGTTTTCGGCAAGAAGCTTCAGGCGACGGCGGCCGGGATCCTGGGCATGGAAGTGCCGAGTGTGTATGCCGATGCCAGTGAGGTCTCGCGCGAAGGGCAGGGGCTCACCGCGGTAGAGAAGATCTTCAACCAGAACGCGGTGGGAGTGACACCCGGGAGAGTGCTTCACGCGGGTTCGGATGTTCGAGTCAAGGTCAATATTGTCGGGTCGCAGGACACGACCGGGCTCATGACATCGCAAGAACTGGAAATGATGGCGGCCACCGTTATTTCTTCGACGGTGGATGGCGCCTATCAATCAGGCTGTCACACGGCGTCGGTCTGGGATCTCAAAGCGAAGACGAACATTCCCAAGCTGATGAGCTTCATGAATAGATTCGGGCTCATCACGGCCCGTGATCCCCAGGGTGTCTATCCGGCCATGACAGACGTCATCCACAAGGTCTTGAACGACATCACGGTGGATGATCGGGCTGTGATCATTGGTGGAGACTCCCATACCCGGATGTCCAAGGGAGTGGCCTTTGGAGCGGATTCCGGGACCGTGGCGCTGGCTCTGGCCACCGGGGAGGCAACCATGCCGATCCCCGAGTCAGTCAAGGTGACGTTCAAAGGCGTATTGAAAGACCACATGGATTTTCGTGATGTGGTCCATGCAACCCAAGCCCAGATGCTAAAGGAATTTGGAGACAATATCTTCCAGGGCAGGATCATCGAGGTTCATATCGGGACTCTGCTCTCCGATCAAGCTTTCACGTTTACGGACTGGACCGCTGAGATGAAAGCCAAGGCCTCGATCTGTATTTCTGAAAGTGACACCCTGATCAAGTCCCTGGATGTGGCCAAGCGCCGTATCCAGATCATGATCGACAAGGGGATGGACAACGAGAACCGGGTCCTTGCGGGCCTGGTTGAAAAAGCCGAGGCCAGGATGGAGGGGATCCGCTCCGGTAGCCAGACTCCATTGATGCCGGACGCCAATGCCGAGTATTCGGCCGAATTCGTTGTGGATCTGGATCAGATCAATGAACCGATGATCGCCGATCCCGATGTCGAGAATGAGGACGTCTCCAAGCGTTATACGCATGACACGATTCGTCCGATTTCGCATTACCAAGGGACAAAAGCGGTGGATCTGGGCTTTGTGGGTTCATGCATGGTCCATAAGGGCGATATGAAGATCATCTCCCAGATGCTGAAGAATATTGAAAAGCAGCAGGGCACGGTGGAGTTCAAGGCGCCGCTGGTGGTAGCGCCTCCGACCTACAATATCGTCAACGAACTCAAGGCCGAGGGCGATTGGGCGGTGCTTCAGAAGTACTGCGGTTTTGAGTTCGACGACGACGCGCCCAAGGGCACGGCCCGTACCGAGTACGAAAACATGATGTATCTCGAGAGGCCCGGTTGCAATCTCTGTATGGGGAACCAGGAAAAAGCCGCCAAAGGAGACACCGTGATGGCAACTTCGACCCGACTTTTTCAGGGTCGGGTCGTGGCGGACAGTGACGACAAGAAGGGAGAGTCCTTGTTGGCCTCCACACCGGTGGTGGTTCTTTCGACGATTCTCGGACGTACGCCGAATATCGACGAATATATTGCGGCGGTGCAAGGGATCAATTTGACCCACTTTGCGCCACCGGCAGCGACGTCTTCGGGAGGCGCTGGGCTTTCAGTTCTCCAATAGCGTGCCGGAGGGTCGTCGGTTTTTGGCTCTTTGAGGAGAGGCTCACCTCGAAGCCCTGCGGACGTCGCATTTGCGCTGCTTCAGAACAGGGTCGATGCAACGACCACGTCGCCATCGTGAAGTCGATAGACGAGTTCAAGGCGTTCGTAATGGGCCTCGTTCCCGAGAAGTGCCTGGATCCGCGGGGCAATCCGTACGAGGAAGGCGGTGGCCGGATATTCGGGTTCATCGGGTTGGTAAGCGAGGCGGCCAGTGGGCTTGGCCGCAAAGTCATGGATGATGGCTTGCTGGATCAGCCCTTCCGTCCGCCGCCAGATCATGGTCTTGAGGTCACGGGGGGTCAGCGTTCGGCTCTCGCCGGACGCTGCGGTGACCTGGAGCCACGCACGCCCGTTTCGGCCAAAATGACGGATCTCGCTCCATTGGCACTGCGTTTTCTGGCACCGGCGCGCATGCTCCTGCACCCGGGTGGCGACGCCGAAGTCATCCCAGGGCACTCCGGCCACCTTTCCGTGGCCCACATAGGTGGAGTACATGGGAATATGCGAGATCGGCCATTCTTCAATCTGAGCGAAGGACACGATCACCCAGAAAAGAGCGAGCGCACTCCCGAAAGCGACGCCTGCCTGTACCCGCGCTGTGGACGGTATGTGCGGAGTCAGGCTCAAGGCGGTGAAAGGACGTTGGTGCCAGAAATCCCGTGCACGGGTGGTGAGCCAGACCCAGTCGATGAGCAGGATGTAGCACCAGGCCTGCGGTGCGAACTGCGGGAGCATGGTGAGGTAGATTCCGAGGTGGAAAGCCAGCCACGCCAGAATGAGCAGGTGCTTGTAGCTGCGGCTGAACAAGGCCCCGATCGCGCCCAGTTCAATCACCATACTGAAGACCGAGAGCGCGCTGCAAAGCCACAGTCGCTCGGAGATGAAAGCATGGATTGCTGGGAAGCGCGGTTCGCCGCCGAGAGTCGCTCGACGTTCGGCATACTCTTGCATGTACCACTGTAGCGACACGCCATCCATCCATTCCCATCCGCCATCGATGAGTTTGGCCACGCCCGCCGAGAAGAAGATGCCGACAGCGGTGACCAGGATCAGTTGGCGGGCGAAGCCGCTCGAGGTGAGGGGGCCGCCGCGCTCGAAACGCGGATATCTGCGGAAGCGCTTTCCGAGGTAGTGATCCAACGACCACGCGTCGGTGGAGCGGGCGAAGCACAGCAGGATTGCTGCATGGACCGGGAGGTACCAGGTGTGGGAAGAGGTAATAGCGCCCATCGTCATGCCATGCAGGGCGAACAAGCAGGCGGCAGTGAGGTAGATGGGGGTGCGCCCGAGAAAACCGATGGCGCTGAAGAAGCAGGCGATGTACAGGATGCGACGAATTACGCGGAGAGATGCGTAGAGGGACTCGTGAGAGAAACCGTCTGCACCCAGCAGATCCATGAGTCCGACGGTTTCATACAACTCGGGTCCGCCGGCTCGAAAGGCGGTTTCGAGGAGACGGGTGGGGGCGACGTAGTTGCTCAGGAGCAGGGCCAGCAATCCCATGTAGAAGACAAAACGCAGTCGTCCATCGAGGGGCGGCATGCCTTCCACCCACCATGAAACCAGACGCTGTTTCCAGGAGTGTTGGATGACGTTCTCCTTTGTTTCAGTGTGTCGCTGCAGCCTAGGGTATACCCAGTTCGGCTGGAGAGCGTCGGTAAAACACCTGAATGGAGTGCAGGGGAGAGAAGGGGGCGTTTCAGGCACAATCGAAAGGTAAAAAGTGTGGGGTTGGACGTGAGATTGCGTCTGAGGGTCTTTGTCTGCGGTGCAGGCCGATAAAACCGGGCAGGGCGCCATTCAGATGTGGAAGGTTGGTGAGGATCTCTATACGCTCATGGGTATGGAGTGGGCGCTCTTCTGTCTTGGAATCATACTGATCGTGGCTGTGTTGGCTCAGGGGAGGAGCCGCGTTGTCGTGGGCGGGGCGGCGGCCGGTGTGATCTTGTCGGCGGTGGTCGTGGGGGCGCTTGTTTCAGGGCCCTCGACTCCCGTGGATTCGGGGCTTCCTGGAACCCTTGAAGAGGAGGCGGGCTTCGCGAGTTCGAACGCGTGCCGCGCCTGTCATCCGGCTCAGTATGAGAGCTGGCATGATTCCTATCACAGAACCATGACCCAGCCCGCAGGGGAGGATACGATTCTCGCGGATTGGGAAGAGGTCGGTCTTGAGAATCGAGGCTTTACCACTCGATTGTTCAAGGAGGGAGACGCATTCTGGGCCGAATTGCCCGATCCGCTCTGGCATCAGGACCCCTCGCCAGATCGGGTACCGGTTCCGCCCAATATCAAGGCTCGGGTCGTGATGACCACGGGGTCCCATCATATGCAGAATTACTGGATCCGTCGGCCCGCAGAAGGAGTCGCGTATCTGGATAGTTTCGACAACGGAGCTCTCGTGCAGCTTCCCTGGGTGTGGATGATCGATGAGCAACGTTGGTCCCCGGTTCAGGATTCCTTCCTCACGCCACCTTCGCCCCACCTTGAGCCGCCGGCCGTCTGGAACACTTCATGTCATCTCTGTCATTCCGTGGCTCCGGAGCCTCGTTTTGATGGGGAAGGGTTTGAGACCCAGACCGCAGAACTGGGGATCGCGTGTGAGGCCTGTCACGGCCCCGGCGAAGCTCACGCGGAAGCAAACCGTTCCCCCTTCCGGCGCTACTCGCGTCGCTGGTTTGGCGACGGAGAAGGGGATCCCACCATTGTCAATCCGTCTCGTCTCGATTCAAAGGCATCGACAGAGGTCTGCGGTCAGTGCCATAGCTTTACGCGGGTGGTGGATATGCCTCGCTGGCAGAAAGAGGGCGTTCCCTATCGGGCCGGTGATGAGTTGGCTGATTCGAAAGCGCTGCTGCTTCACGAATCCGTACCCCAGAACCCTCATTTGATTGCCCAACTCGAAGAAGAACCCAACGCTCTGGTCGGACGGTATTGGCGGGACGGTACGATTCGAGTGGCAGGGCGCGAATACAACGGTTTGGCCGAGTCCGCCTGTTTTCAGGAAGGGGACATGAGCTGTCTTTCCTGTCATTCCTTGCACGATTATACGGAGCCGGCGGATCAGCTTTCCGTGGCTGGGGCCGGTGACGAAACCTGTTTGGACTGCCACTCGGCGTTCCGAGCCGATCCGGCGGCTCACACCCATCACGACCTGGGCTCCGAGGGAAGCCGGTGCCAGAATTGTCACATGCCGCATACCACGTACGGCCTGTTTACGGCCATGCGAAGTCATCGGATCGATAGCCCGAGCGTCGCCAACTCCAAAGCCACCGGAAGGCCGAATGCCTGCAACCTTTGTCACCTGGATCAGAGTCTGGCCTGGGCGGACCGCTATCTGACGGCCTGGTATGGCCAGGCTCCCGCTGGGTTGGATCGAGAAGATCAGGTTGAATCGGCGGCGGTGGGCTGGCTTCTTCGCGGGGACGCGGCGCAGCGTGCCATCACCGCGTGGCATATGGGGTGGGGGCCCGCCCAGCAGGCCAGTGGGAAAGGCTGGCAGGGCGCTCATCTCGCGGTCCTGCTCGCGGATCCCTACGTCTCGGTGCGGCGCGTGGCCCAGAAATCGTTGGATACGCTCCCAGGCTTCGAGTCGTTCGAGTACGATCACCTGGGATCCGTCACCGAACAGATCGCTTCACGGGACGAAGCCTGGGGAGTCTGGCAGAGAGCGACTTCCCGGTATCTCGACCGCAGAGGGCCCGGGCTTTTCATCCGGCCTGATGGTCGTATCGATGGTGCGGCCATACAGGATCAACTCAACGCGCGAGACCAGACACCTTTGAGGATCATTGAGTGAAGAAAGCGCAGAAGGAAAAAACGCAAGAGGACGAGGTCGCTTTGACGATTCGGCGCCAGAAGTTGAAGCTGGGTTGGTGGGCTTTGTGTGTTTTCCTGGTTCTCGGGCTGGTGCTTGAAGCACTCCATGGTTTCAAGAGCGAACTGTATCTGGATGTACAGAACGAAACCCGTCGTCTCATGTGGACCCTGGCTCACGCCCACGGAGGGTTGATTGCCATCCTCAATATCCTTTTTGGTCTGGCGATTCCCTTCATGCCCGGTTTTGAGGGTCCGGCCCGGGAGTGGGCCTCACGCTGCCTTACGGGGGCACTGATTGCCCTGCCGGCGGGGTTCTTTCTCGGCGGTGTCTTCATCCACGGAGGTGATCCCGGTCTCGGTATCGTTCTCGCGCCATTGGGAGGGGCTTTGTTGATTGTCGGAGTCTTCCTGACGGCTCGCGGAACCCTCGACTCCTAGAGGGTCGTCCCCTGGCAGAGATACGTCTGACTGAGGGAGAAGCGCTTTTCAGGCGAACTTCGAGCCCGTCAAGCGCTCGGACTCAAGCCAGAGTCGCTCGGCGTTCTCGGTGTCGTAGGCCCACGGCGCGTAGCCGCTGACCGCGTTTTCCGCGCTGACAGGCTCTGTCGTCTGACAATCCGCAAGGTAGGCTCCGCCGTGGTTACGAAGTGTTTCCGACGTGGCCGCCCAGACCGAGGTCGCTGCACCCTGAGGCACGCTCTTCATCGTGACGCCTCGCTCGACGAAGCTGTCCCGCATGGCGTCCAGAATCGCCTGGGGGACATGCCGTGAAAGATCGGTCTGGATCACGCCGGGATGCACCGACAAAGACAGCAGTCGGTCGCCGAAGCGCCGCTGCAACTCGGAGCCGAACCACAGATTGGCAGTCTTCGAGTGCGCGTAGGCAAGTCGCGGGTCATAGTCGCGCTTTTCCCAGTTGAGGTCGTCTACATCACAGGTGCCGAAAACGTGAGCCCCTGAGCTCAGTGTGACCACCCGGGCGCCGGGGGCGAGAGCCGGGAGCAGTCCTGCCGTCCAGGTGAAATGCCCCAGGTGATTCGTGCCGAACTGGGTCTCGAAGCCATCCTGGGTCTGGCCCTCAGGACACATCATGACGCCTGCGTTGTTCAGGAGGAGATGGATGGTCTGACCGCGGTCCACGATTCGCTTCGCGGCTGCGGCGGCGCTGGCCTGCGAGGCGAGTTCCAACTCTTCTGCGTCGAATTGAGCCTCCGGCACCTCGCTGCGGAGCGTCTGAAGAGCCGTCTCGATCTTGTCGGCACTTCGCCCCGTGATTGTGACCGAAGCCCCCGCCGAGGCCAGCGCGCGAGCGGTTTCGATGCCGAGCCCGCCGGTGGCGCCGGTGACGACTGCATGCTGCCCATCGAGGCGAATGCCTTCCAGTACATCGTGAGTGGTGGATTCGCCGTTGAAGGTCATGGGGAGCTCCTGCTGTTTGAGGTGGACTCGGATCTGGACTTGAACGAAGGCCGGACTCTACCAAGTTCGGCCTCCGTTCGCTGATCCACCTGCGCCATCCCTGGAACCTTGCGAATCTCTTTATATCGGCGCTGTGTGAGTCGAAGTGGGGTCTCGTCTAGGACCCGCAACGCCGACCGACGTCTGGATTCGCCGCGATGCTCTCCAGCTCTCGACCGTCTACGCAGCGGTTGGCTGCTGTATAGGTATTTCCGATCTTGAAACACTGGCAGATGCAGGCCTTGTCATCGTCGCAGATCGGGCCGCCTGCGGTCGGGCAGGAAAGGACGGTTCCGTTTTTCGTTTGGCAACTGCCGCCGTTGCATGTTTCGCCTGCATCGAGAGCGACGCTCGGGCTCTCGAAGAAGAGGGCCTGTCCGTCTTTGGCCTGGGTGATGGAGGCTGTGGAAAAGAGAAGGAAAAATATGGCCAAGATCAAGAAATTCATTGTCCGCTTCATTGGACCTGCTCCTGTTGGTTGTGTTGAGCCTGAGAGACGCCTTTCTGGCTGTCCCATCTACTGATTCAACACCGGGTCCTGGGAAAGTTTCGATCAAAATGCAGTCGGGTTTCAATAAAGGTCTCCATCGGTCCAAGAAGAAAGACCTCCGTTGGGATCGGTATGCGCTTTTTTGATGGGTTCAAGAGTATTCTCCCGGAGTACTGCATCTGGGCTGGTGTAGCGGGCGTCTTGACGCTTTCGTTAGTGTATGGCGCCAGGATGAAGAGACCGGAATTCAGCAATATCCACGCCTACTTTCGTCGGCCGCTGGCCGCGCTCGAGAAAAGCTCCCTGCGTGATCGCTTCCTTCGGCGAATCAAGTGGGGGCTTGGCGCGCCTTATCGCGTTCTTGTCTCATCGAGAGAGGCGAGAGCGGTTGTCAGAAGGCGGGACCGGGTCTCGCTTCTGCGCCAACTGTTGGAGTCATGGTGGGTTGTTGCGCGCTACGAGTTCGAACCGCGTGATTACTATCAATATCGCTTGTATGACCCCCGGAATTGGGCGCGGAGGGGGCAGTACATTACGCAAAGGCAGAATCTCAGATTGCTGCGAGGCGTTCTGGGTCCGAGTCCACTTTTCTGGGACAAGCGGGACTTCAGCCGGGACTGTGAGGCGCAGGGTCTCCCCGCGATTCCCTTATTGGCCGAGTGGCGAGACGGACGTCTGGTGTCTTTCGTAGAGGACTGGCCGGACGAGTTCTACTCCAAGCCTGCGCTGGGTTATCACGGTTTCGGGGTTCGGGCCTGGAAGAAGGGGTCGGAGGTCCGGTCTGAGCTGGAACGATTCATCGTCGATCACGGAGGAGGCGAGGGGGCCGTGATCCAACCTCGGGTCCTGAATCATCCGGATTTGAGTGGACTCAGCAACGGGAGCCTTTGCACGCTGCGTATTACGGGATGCAGGATGCCCGACGGCGAAATCGAGTTCTTGCTGCCGACGTTTCGTATGCCTGTAGGCGATTCTCCCGTGGATAATTTCGGCCAGGGGAATCTGGTGGCGCCCGTCGATGTGAAGACGGGTCGACTAGGAATGGGCCGGAGGCGGGACGAGGAGGGCGTCATCTGGTCCGTCGAGTCTCATCCGGACACCGGTCAATCCGTGGTGGGCGCTCGCGTTCCGTTTTTCGAAGAGGCCTTGGCTCTGTGTCGCAGAGCCCATCAGGCCTTCCCTGATCCGCCGATGCTGGGGTGGGATGTAGCCCTCTCCGAGGAGGGTCCCTTGCTGGTGGAGGGGAACTATCTTTTCGGATCGGAGGCGCCACAGATCGCGCATGACAGCCCGCTGGGCGAGCCCCGGTACATCACCTGCATGTCTTCTCTTCTGGAGCGAGCCGGTTGACTTCCTGCCTTGATGAACGCATCTGGAAAGGCTTCTTTCGGGAGAAGCGGGTGGGTGCGGGAAGCGTTTTCATTGCATTCGAAATCGTTTTCCGGATGGGCTAGCCGACTCCATACGCCAACATGGCATCCGCAACCTTGATGAACCCTGCGATGTTCGCTCCTTTGACATAATTGATGAATTCACCTTCTTGGCCGTACCGAGCGCATTGAGCGTGGATATGGGTCATGATCTCGACGAGCTTCTTCTCCAACTCTTCCTCGGTCCAGGCCATGCGAATGCTGTTCTGGGTCATTTCAAGGCCGGACACAGCCACTCCGCCTGCGTTGGCGGCCTTGCCGGGACCGTACAGGATCTGGTTGTCCAACAAGACCTGGATGGCTTCCACGGTGGATGGCATGTTGGCGCCTTCTGACACGGCCTTGCAGCCGTTGGACACGAGAGTCTTCGCGTCTCGTTCATCCAGCTCGTTTTGCGTCGCACAGGGGAAGGCCAGATCGCACGGAAGTCCCCAAGGCCTTTTTTCGGCATGGAAATCGCAGCCGAATTCCTCGGCGTATTCCGAGATTCGCCCGCGCCGATTGGTTTTCAGGTCAATGATCCAGGCGAGTTTCTCTGGGTCGATACCTTCTTTGTCGTGGACGAATCCGTCTGAGTCGGAAAGGGTGACCACCTTTCCACCCAACTGGGTGACCTTCTCCGCGCAGTAGGTCGCCACATTCCCTGAACCCGAAATACTGCAGGTCTTCCCCTCTATGGAATCTCCATGATGCTTGAGCATCTCCTGCATGAAGTACGCATTGCCATAGCCGGTTGCTTCCGTACGGATCAGACTGCCGCCAAACTCCAGGGCTTTTCCGGTCAGGACTCCCGTGAATTCTTGAGCCAGGCGTTTGTACTGACCGAACATGTAACTGATTTCACGGACCCCGACCCCAATGTCGCCAGCCGGAACGTCGGTGTTCGGGCCGATGTGGTGGAAGAGTTCGGTCATGAAGGCCTGGCAGAATCGCATCACTTCGCGATCCGATTTGCCCCGCGGATTGAAGTCGGCCCCACCTTTGCCGGCCCCCATGGGAAGGGTCGTCAAGCTGTTCTTGAAGGTCTGTTCGAAGCCGAGGAACTTGAGAATGCTGAGGTTGACCGAGGGGTGGAATCGGAGTCCACCTTTGTAGGGGCCAATGGAATTGTTGAACTGGACCCGGTAGCCCCGGTTGACACGTATATTTCCTTCATCGTCCTCCCACTCCACACGGAAGATGATGGAGCGATCGGGTTCGGTCATGCGCTGGAGGATTCCGGCTTGTCTGTATCTTGGATTAGCGAGGATGAACGGGATGACGGACTCGGCCACTTCATACACGGCCTGATGGAATTCCACTTCACCTGGAGTCCGCTTCTTGAGCCCCGCCATGAAACGTTCGAGCGATAGATCTTCGTACATCATTGGCCCCTGCATGGTTTTGGAAGGAAAACACCAGGCTTGCGTTGATTTCCCGGCGTTGGATCGGATGCTGGCGGAGGAGGGTCGTGTCGTCGACCCTGCGCCGCACAGCCTTGAGTCACGACGGTGATGCCCATGAGTCCCCAGCAACGGGAGTGATGCCTGTGTATGGGCGGGGTTTCGAGGCTTTCTGGATTCGATCCATTTCGCGACTCGGGCCCAGGACTCTTACCACGGCAGTTCTGCTCCATCCCAGGACAGGAATCGCGCCTCGTTGTGGCGAGGTTGCTGCTCGATGACTTGCAGGATGTTCGCCGCCGATTCTTCTGGTTCGTGGAGTTGGAGTTTTGTGTTTTTTATATAGGGCTTCGACAGTTCCGTGACCGTAGTTCCGGGATGTATGGCCAGTAGATTGCAGTGGCATCCAGAGCGACTGAATTCCACGGCCATGGTGCGTTTGATCATGTTGAGGGCTGCCTTCGAACTGCGATATCCGTACCAGCCCCCTATTTTGTTGTCTTCGATGCTGCCGACTTTGGCGCTCAGCGAGGCAAAGCAGGATTCTTCTCTGTGTCGAAAGTGTGACATGAAGTACTTGCCGAGCAGTGCGGTGGTGATGCTATTCACCTTGAAGTACTCGAGCATCTGTTCCACGTTGATCTGTCGCAGGCTCTTTTCGGGTCGGTGCCGATGGTCNTGGAGCCATCCCGTCGCATTGATCAGGAGATGGAGGGTTCCAGGGGCTTGTTCGACGCTCCGGCTGAGGTGCTCGAGAGACCCTTCGTCGGAAGGGTCCAGTTGTTTGANCAGGCTCGTGTCAGACGATTCGATCAGTCCAGCCGCCTTTGACTCGTCTCGATAAGTGGCGAACACCTGGGCGTTGGGCGCCNTCTCGCGNAGTCGGTNCACCAGNGCGAGCCCGATCCCGTGNCCGCCTCCAACGACCAGCGCTTTCTGGATGNTNCGTAGCTCCATGATCCGGCCTCTTGTGATTNCCCTCTNCTTGACTTTAAGGGTGTGAGGGCAGGCGTGCCAGAAACCCGGTTCGCTCCGATCGGGTTCTTTTCTCCTGCCGTGTGGAGATCCTGGAGCGGCTCGCAAGGCCGGGCGATCTTCCGTCCGGTCCACCCGGCGGTTCGCTGATTCGGGTGGGAGCACAGGGCGCAAAGCAGAACCCTGGATTCGGTCTGATTCGGTCAAGAGTGGCATGGGTGCGTCGCGTCCTCGTCGATTGGAATACGGCCGCTAGGGTCAATTGATGCTGGATAAATCAACGATTCTTACTTCGTCTTTGCGGAAGGATTCCTGGATTGAGCAAGGGGATCTACTTCGTTACCTCCCGTTCAATCGCACGGAGCTCTGGGCGGAGGTCAAAGCCGGGCGTTTTCCGTCGCCCTACACGCTCGGTCCGAATACGACTGCGTGGCAGTGGGGCGAAGTCCTGGCCAAGCTCGGGAAGTAGTGTCGACTGGACTCAGAAGGGGGACGCAATGGTCTGTGCTGAAAGCGGGCTGGAAATCTTCGGTTTGATGGTGGCAGGCCTTGCGCTTTTTACAGCGGGCCGGGTTTACGGCGCGCGGGAGTGATGGCCGAGCACACGAGGAGAGGGCGCGGGAAGCGTCTTCTGGACGGTCTCGCCGTCGCGGTTAAAGTCAGTGAAGTCGCGGGGCTTCGGTTCTCCGACGAGCAGGCGCTGGAAAGAATTCACTGAGGTGGCCCCTGAGCCGAGTCTGGCCCATCTCTCTACCGGCTCCCCGGTCGCTCCACTCCATGTCAGCCAATCACCGCTGGGCTCTCGCTTCCGCATCCGCCCAGCCGTCCCCCCCGACCTGGCCGTGGAGCGACCCCACACCGTGAAATGGACCCGGCGAGGTGACGGAGGTGCACACGAGTGATCGAGCCAACTCATATTCCCTCCGCTTTTCGTTCTCCTCTGACGGAAGATTCCTGGGTTCGAGAGCGCGAGTTGCTCCGGTATATCCCCTTCGATCATGAGAGGCTCTGGTCGGAGATTGAATTGGGCCGCTTTCCGACTCCGTACGAACTGGCTCCGAATTTCACAGCGTGGCGATGGGGCGAGGTACTGTCTGTAGCCCGACCCGAGCCGCGCAAATTCAGAACGGAATAGATATGGATACGACGAATGTCATTTTTCTGGGTGTTACGGCTCTGGCCCTCCTCTGGCTGACGCGTCACGAGATCGCTCGGATGAAGGATCAGTCGAGGAGCGAAGTCAAGGTCAGGGTGGTGGAGGACCTGGACGACGCTCGTAGGGCGCGTCAAAACAGGAAGCGATAGCCTTTTGGCGCCACGAGTGGTGCCGGTTGCGCTGTGGCTCCGGTGGGGATGGACCCCCTCAGGCGGCCTGCAGGGAATCCAGGAAATCTTCGGCCTTACGAAGGTGAGCCTCCCTCTTGGATACGTCCATCTTTCGCGCCATGGCACACATCATCGACCAGCGCGGATTCTTGCCCAACTCGTCGGCATGGTTCCAGACCCATCGCCAGTACAGCCCGTCCCAGGTTTCAGTCCATTCGCCCGGCGGATGATTGCTCATCTTCCGGATGTACGACGAGCCCGAGAAATAGGGTTTGGTGGTGATGAGTCCACCGTCGGCGTGTTGGCTCATCGCGTACACGTTGGGAACCATCACCCAATCGTAACTGTCCACGAACATCTCCATGAACCATTGGTAGATTTCATCGGGGTCGAATTCGCAGAGGAACATGAAGCCGCCGAGGACCATGAGCCTCTCGGCGACTCGGATGACGAGTCGGAGTGCGGAGGCCTGTCGTCAGCCGCCAGCATGTTCGCGGATGACGCTCGCTCCG